>JAPKYU010000477.1 GCA_026394175.1 Acidobacteriota bacterium
GCATGCACGTCTTCCTGATAGCCGGACTTCTCCGGATGGCAGGTGAGGCAGGAACTTTCCGACAGCGGCACGGCCTTGGACGGCTTCGGCTCCGCTGCCCACATTCCTACTGCGCCCCAGAGAGCGCACAAAACCACCAAGGTACAAAGATACAAAGGCCCTGGTGTCTTGGCGTCTTGGTGGTGAGACGGGCTGCTCGTTTCGCGGCTCATTTTACGTACCCCAGGATCGAGAAGGTCACCAGGTAAGCGACGGCAAACACGCCGATGGCCGGAAAGACGATGGAGTAGCGGCTCTCGCGGCTCGGCCGGTCCAGCAGCGGGACGACGAACCAGAACAGGCCGGCCGCGGAAAAGGCGAAGACGCCGAGCAGCTCACCGTTCAAGCCCAAGACGCTGCCGGGAATCATCTTCAGCGTCTGGAACTGGGCCAGGAAATACCATTCCGGACGAATGCCGGCCGGCGCGGAAGCGAACGGGTCGGCTCTCGTGCCCAGGTCCCAGGGGTACAGCGCGGCCAGCACGCCAAGCACCGCCAGCCCCGCGTACCAGGCCATCAGCTCGCGAAGGAAGAAATTGGGGAAGAAGCGCAGCACGCGCGGCTTCTCGCCCCGCTGCTCCAGCTCGCGTTCCACCTTGAGCGGCATGCTCATGCCCAACTGCTGGATCAGCAGCAGGTGTAGCCCCAGGAACAGCAGCAGGGCGGCGGGCAGAATGGCCACGTGGAAGGCGAAGAAGCGGGTGAGCGTGGCGCCCGTCACTTCCTCACCCCCGCGCAGCACCAGCAGCAGGTAGTGGCCGATGCCGGGCATCGAGCCGGCCACCTCCGTGCCTACCTTGGTGGCGAAAAAGGCCAGCGTGTTCCACGGCAGCAGGTAGCCGCTGAAGCCGAAGCACAGCACCAGGCCCAACAGCACCACGCCGGTCATCCAGGTCAGCTCCCGCGGCTTGCGGTAGGCGCGCAGGAAGTAGGTGCTGAACATGTGCAGGAAAGCCGTGAACACCATCAGGTTGGCCGACCAGCTATGGATGGAGCGGATCAGCCAGCCGAACGGCACCCGGGTCGAGATGTACTTGACGCTCTCGAAGGCCTCGTCGGGCGTGGGCCGGTAGTAGAGCAGCAGCAGCAGCCCGGTGCACTCCTGGATGAAGAACAGGAACAGCGTGATGCCGCCCAGGTAGTACAGGGGCGTGGCCGAGTGGACCGGCACGACCTTGTGGTCCAGGAACTCGCGCAGCGGCGCGAAATCGAAGCGCTCCTCGAACCAGCGGCGCAGGCCTCCGGAGGTTTCCATCACGCCCTCCGGCTCCGGCTGACGATCACCTCGTCGCCGCGTACGTTGACCTCGAATTCCTCCAGCGGCTTGGGCGGAGGCCCGCTGATCACCTGTCCGTTCAGGTCAAAGGTGCCGTTGTGGCAGGCGCACCAGATCTGCTGCGTCTCCGACCGGTATTGCACCGTGCAGTTCAGGTGCGGGCAGACGGCCAGAAAGGCCTTCCAGGTCCCGCCCGAGGTGCGGACCAGCAGGCCGGGGCGGCTGCCGAACTTGAAGATGCGGCCGCTGTTCAGCTTCAGGTCCGATATCTTGGCGGCCGTCACCGCGGTCATCGATTCCTCTTGCATTACCGGAATCAGGTAACGCGCCACCGGGTAGAAGAAGGAGACGATGGTGCTGATGAGGCCCGTTCCCAGTAGCGCCGTGGCCAGGCGACGCCGCTCCGGTGACGGCGGCCCATTGCGGGAGCCACCGTTGCCGGCCCGCTCCTCCGGATTCCCAGGGACTTGCGATGCTGCCCTTGCGCACATAGTTCGAACCGACCCCTTAAAGAAGTATTTCCTAGATTACCTTGAAACGAGGATTTTGCGCCCCTATTGCGCTGTCTCATAAGTAGCCCGACAATGGCGAAGGCAGAAAGCGGAAGGCAGAAGGCAGCAAGCCCGCCGCGGCGGGCGTTTGCCGCCTTCCGCGTTCTGCCTTCCGCCTTCATCGTTGTAAACCTATTTCAGAGACACAACACTATAACAGCGGGGCGAATTCACCCAGACCCTGCAAACGCTGGCGCAGCCAATCCCGCTCGATGGGGAAGGAGGCAGCGCCGAGATAGCCGACACAGCGGCCGCCGCAGGCGCAACCCAGCAACCCGCACTCGCGCAGGCCCAGGCCCGAGTGCAGGCCCGCCAGGAAGCCGGCGGCGAAGGCGTCGCCGGCGCCGGTGGTATCGACCACGGGCAGGTCGAACGCGGGCAGGCGATGCCGCTCGCCGGCGGACTTCAGCAGGCACCCCTCGCCGCCCAGCTTGATGGCCACCCGGCCGACGCCCCGCGCCAGGAAGCCATCGGCCATGCCATCGGGGTCGCCGGCGCCGGTGAGCCCGGCGGCTTCGTTGCGGCCGGCCATCAGCGCGTCCACATGAGGCAGGCAGGGGCCGAGCGTTTGCATCCAACGGCCGGTGCGGTCATAGGCGGTGTCCAGCACGGTGGCCAAACCCAGCGCGCGGGCCCGCGCCAGCACCGAAGCCATCGGCTGGCCATCGAAGCCCGGCAGAAGCAGGGCCCCGCCCATGTGCAAAATGCCGTAGCGGGCCAGCAACTGGTCCGGGAACTGCTCGGGCCGCATGGCGCCGTTGGCGCCCGTGCAGTGCAGGAAGCTGCGCTCGCCGTCTTCGCTGACCAGCACCACGGTGGAGGACGTTTGATACTCGCGGACGCGCACCACCGCCGAGGCGCCCACGCCGCCGCGCTCCAGCGTTCGGGCGATGAAATCGCCAAACTCGTCGCAGCCCACGCAGGCCAACACGTCCACCGGGATGCCCAGCTTGGCCAGCGAAAGGGCGGTGTTGGCCGCGCAGCCGCCGCTGTACAGGCCGATTTCGTCGATCAGCCCCAGTGAACCGGGTTCCGGAAGGTCGCGGAACGGCCGGGCGATCACGTCGGCAACCGCGATCCCGGCGGCCAGGATTCCTTTTTTCTGTTGCGCGCTCACGGCTGAGCCCTCACAATCGGCCTGAGTAACGAGGCTGATGTTAGCAGACTTTGGCTGTGGCAGGCTGCAGGCCGCCGGCTGTGAACCCGGCGTCGCGGCTCCTACAGCCCACAGCCTACGGCCTACAGCCTGCGTGAGGAGAAGATTATGCATCGTAGAGCTTTCATGGGAGCGTTAGGAGGTGTTGGAATGCTGACGAGCACCGGAAGCGCCTCGCCGGCCGGCGGGCCGCGCACCCGCTTTTACCTGCTGGAGAAATTTGATCTCAAACAGGGCGACCAGCCGAGCCGCCTGGATGAGTTCTTCAGCAAGCTGCTTCTGCCGGTGTTGAACAAGGTTCACTCGGGCCCCAAGATCTACCTGGATGCCCAGATCGCCCCGCACATGCCGCAGAAAATCGCCATCTACGGGCGGCCGAAGAGTTCGAGAAAGGCATCGAGCAGGGCGCCGAACAGCAGACCAACATCCTGCTGGAAGCCGCCGACTACTCGCCCGAGATTGAGATGCCGAAGGAACCGCGCAAGACCGGCCGCATTTTCGAGCTGCGCGTCTATCATTCCCCGACCTACCGCCAGCTTAAGGCCCTGCACGAGCGATTCGCGGGCCCCGAAATCCGCATCTTCCACCGCGTGGGCGTGCATCCCATCCTGTACAGCAGCACCATCATCGGCCCGGCCATGCCCAACCTCGTCTACCTGATTCCCTTTGAGAACCTGGCGGAGCGGGAGAAGGCCTGGGCCGCCTTCGGCGCCGACCCGGAGTGGCAAAAGGTGCGGAAGGAATCAGTCGCGCAGTACGGCCAGATTTCGCAGATCATCAACATCTCGCTGTACCGCGCCACGGCCTATTCGCCGGTGAAGTGAGCTGGCGGGCTGCCGGCTGGCCCCCTTGCTTCACCAGCGAAGCGGCCAGGCCGCGGCCGGTCTGCGCACTTGCCCCAGGTATGAATCATGATTCATACTATGAAGTATGAAAATCGGCCAGCGAGGGCAAGTGACCATCCCGAGAGAAATCCGCGACCGTTTCGGCCTGCGGCCGGACAGCCATGTTCAGTTCCGGGTGATCAACGGCTCCATCGTGCTTAAGAAAGCCCCGAAGAAGCTCGACCTGCCGAAATGGAAGGGGCGGTGCAAGGATAGCTTCTCCCGGCTTGGCTACTCCTCTGTCGACCAGTTCATCGACGATGTGCGGGGACGATGATTACGGCAATCGACACGAACATTCTGCTCGACGTTCTGGCGCCGAACGAGAAGTTCTGCGACGCTTCGGCACGGGCTCTGGAAGATGCCGCAACCTCGGGCGCCCTGGTGATCTGCGACCTGGTGTACGCGGAACTGTGCATACACTTCGCGACGCAGCGCGAGTGCGACGCCTTTCTGGACGCCAATGAGATTCGCGTTGAGCCGTTGAGCAGGGAAGCCCATTTCTCAGCGGGCCGCGCCTGGCGGATGTACCGCAAGCAGGGTGGCCCGCGAACGCGGATTCTCACGGATTTTCTGATTGGCGCCCACGCTCAGACTCAGGCGACGCGCTTGCTGTCCCGCGACCGCGGCTTCTACCGAAAGCTGTTTCCCTCTTTGATTCTCATCGATCCGGCCACCGAAGAGACCTGAATCAGGCATGAACGGCAAGCCAACCCCAAGGCCGGGCAGCCTTAGGCTCCCCAACGTACCCGGCGTGTTGTAGAATGCCGGTCATGTCGCGAACGATTTTAGTTTCGGCCGTTTGTCTGCTCCTCGTTTTACCCGCCTGGCCGCAGGCGCGCGCGCCGCAGCCGCCGCCGGCCGAGCCGGAAGCGAACCACGCCAACGATGCGCTGATGAAGGCCATCGACGACGTGCAGTGGCGCCAGAAGCTGGGTGACATCGCGGAAATCACCAAGGTGCGGCTGACCGGGCCGCCGGCGGCGCGCGAGCCCAACCCCACCGCGCAGGGCGCCGGCAACCCGCTGATCAT
>JAPKYU010000118.1 GCA_026394175.1 Acidobacteriota bacterium
CGGGTCCCGGAGCTTCTTCATCGGTGGTGCTTCCGCTTGGGCGACGATCGCGGGTGCCACCATGACCTTCACTGCCATGTCGACGGACCTCCTGAAGGGAATGCCCGGCGGCGCTCGAGAAGCCGACACCGGCAGCCTGCATCGTGGATCAGGGGTCTGACAGTCAGGCGGTCTGGGCGCGGGCCGACTTAGCCTGCTTTGGCGCTTCTTGCTTGGGAGAGGGGAGAGAGGTCGCGCATTGCCGGCACTTGGCCGGCTTGCTCCACACTGGCATCACGTATACTTTGCCGCACTTCGGACACGCGGTTCGCACCACGTCCGGGCCCGCTTCCTTTGCCATCAACGCATAGATGCACTTGGGACGCGAACGGCTTCTTTTGGTGAGCCAAAATGGCACGGGAAATGCTGGCCACCTGGACAAATCGCCTGCCACGGCCTCACCCCGGCCCCCCACTGGCGCCCCAGGCTGGATTCTTTTTGACGCGACGGGCGCTCGACCGGCATCAAAATCATTGCAGGGAGGTGTTTCATGACCAAGCTGCGCGACAAACTCAGCATGATCCTGCAGCAAAAGGGGGCCGACGCCTGGTCCGTGGCCCCCGCCGCGTCGGTCTACGAGGCCATCGAGATGATGGCCGACAAGCAGGTCGGAGCGCTGCTGGTGATGTCCGGCCCCCGGTTGGTGGGCATCATCTCCGAGCGCGATTACGCCCGCAAGGTGATCCTGAAGGGGAAGTCTTCCCGGCAGACACAGGTGGCCGAGATCATGAGCAGCCCGGTCATCACTGTGACCCCGGCGCACACCGTCGATGAATGCATGAAGATCGCCACCAACAACCGCATCCGCCACTTCCCGGTGTTGGAAGGTGAGCGGGTGGTGGGCGTGCTGTCCATCGGCGACCTGGTGAAGTGGATCATCTCGGCGCACGAGCAGACCATCCGCCACCTGCACGCCTATATCGCCGGCTCCTATCCCCGATAAGCACCCGGCAGACCGCTTCGCATGTGGGACAGGCATTCTTGCCTGTCCTCCATCCCCACGACAGCTTAAAGAACGATCGGCGCCCGTCGGGCGCCAATTGGGGTCTTCAAGGGAATTCGGACCTTCTCGCCCCCAAGCCCGCCTTTGCCGTATAATCTTGCCGGAACAGCAGCACGCGGCAAACTGCCGCCATCCTTCAGGAGTTGGTCATGCCCAGACATTTGATCCTTGTTGCGCTGCTTTTGGCTTGTGCGGCCAGCGCCTCCGGCCAGATTTCCTCGGCCAGCGTCGTGGGCCGGGTCACAGACCCGAGCGGCGCCGTCATTCCCGGCGTCCTGGTAAAGATCACCAACCTGGACACCAACGTGTCGCGGCAGGTGACTTCCAACGCGGTCGGTGACTATACCATCCCGTACCTGAATCCGGGGCGTTACTGGCTGGAAGCCACGATCACCGGGTTCCGCTCCTACAAGCGAACCGAGTTCACTCTGGAAGTGGACCAGATCCAGCGCATCGACATCCCCATGGAGGTGGGGGCGACGAGCGAGAGCGTGACCGTCACCGATACGCCCCCGGTGCTGAACACCGAGAGCGCGGCCCGCGGCGAGGTCACCAGCAATGACGAGATCTCCGAAATGCCGCTGGACGGCCGCAATTTCTCGGACCTGGCCTACCTGACCGGCGGCGTGCTGCCGAAGGGCGACGGCGGAGATGGCGCCTACGCCGTCAACGGCGGCCGCGCCGACAACTTCGGCTTCGTCATCGACGGCGTGGAGAATACCCAGAAGCGCAACACCGGGGCCATGATCAACCCGCCGCTGGAAAGCGTGCAGGAGTTCAAACTGATCACTTCGGGTTTCTCGTCCGAGTATGGCCGCTATGCCGGCGGCGTTCTGACCGTGGTCACCAAGAGCGGCACCAACCGCCTGCGCGGCGCGCTCTACGAATTCCTGCGCAACGACACGCTCGACGCCCGCCGCTTCTTCGATGTGAGCAAGTCCAAGCTGCGCCGCAACCAGTTCGGCGCCACCGTGGGCGGCCCCGTCTACATTCCCAGGCTCTATGATGGCCGCAACCGCACCTTCTTCATGGTGACCTGGGATTCGCTGCGGACCATCAATGGCAAGACGCAGCGCGGCATTACACCGCTGCCCGAGTATTTCAAGGGCGACTTCTCCAAAGCCGTGGACGCCTTCGGCCAGCCCCTCAAGCTGAACGACCCCATAGCCAAGGCGGTGTTCCCCAACAACCAGATCCCGGCCGCCCGCTTCGATCCGGTGGCCGTGAAGCTGGCCGCTTACTATCCCGCGCCCAACCTCGTGGGGGGAATCAACAACTTCATCGCGCAGGGCAACGCCACGACGAATAACAACAGCTTCGGCGTCAAGGTGGACCACCAGCTCACCTCCAGCGACCGGCTGACGATGAGCACTTTCTGGCGGCCGAACAGCAGCTCGGACCCGGTGGCCGACAGCCGCTCGCCGCTGCCCATCTTCGGATCGATCAACGACACCTTGGACCTGCTGTCGTACGTCCGCTACCTGCGTACCGTCACTTCCAATATGTTCGTGGACGCCAAAGCGTCGTTCTCGCGCAAGACCAATAACCAGCGCTGGCCCTACGGCAACGACAAGGACTGGGCGGGCGAAGCGGGGTTCGTCGGGGGCATTACCAACCCCATCGCCCGCGGGCTGCCGCAACTCGACGCCACCGGATACATTTTGCTGGGGCCGGCCTACGACCTGCCCAAGATCTGGGCCTATAATAACTACCAGTATGCCGGGTCGCTGGCCTGGGCGCGCGGGAAGCACAGCCTGAAGATGGGCGGCGAGTTCCTGCGCATCCAGTACTTCTCGCGCCAGTACGGCAGCACCCGTGGCCGCCTCACTTTCCTGGGCCGCAACACCGGCGAGCCGTTCGCCGACCTGTTGCTGGGATGGCCGAACGGCACCAGCCGCCAACTGGACGGCGCCGGGCCGTATCACCTGGTCTCCAACTACGCCGGATACGTGCAGGACGACTTCAAGGCCACATCCTCGCTGACGCTGAACCTCGGACTGCGCTACGAGTTGATGAAGCCGCCGCGCGAGAAGTTCGGCGCCTGGTCCATGTTCATTCCCGAGCTCAAGAAGCAGGTGATCGCGGGGCGGGGCACCATTCCCGATTTCGACGAGCGCATCAAGAACTCGGGCGTGAGCCAGTACGTGGTCATGGCCGCCGACACCGGCCTGCCGCCCTCCATCGTCAAGCCGGACTACACCAACTTCGGGCCCCGGTTCGGCTTCGCCTGGCGCGTTTTCGGCCGGACCAAAACCGTGATCCGCGGCGGCTACGGCATCTTCTACGGAAGCAGTTCGCTGTACCGTCTGGACGAGTACAGCGACACCTATCCCTTCTCGATCAACGAGTCGTACAGCGCGGTCACCAACAATCCTCTGGCGGTGACGGTTTCCAATCCCTTCCCGTTGGCGCGGCGCAGCGTCGGCGGCATTACCAGCACTTACGGCGGGACCGCGGAACCACAGACGCAATATCTGCAATCGTACAGCCTGACGCTGGAGCGCGAAATCGGCCGCGGTAACGTGGTCGAGATCGGTTACGCCGGGTCCAAAGGCACGCACCTGCAGCGGCGCTACGACCTCAACCAGCAGTACCGCCAGCAGGCGCTGCGGTCCCTCCGGCCCTACGCCGGATTCAGCACCATCAACATCACCGCGGACAGCTCGAATTCCATCTACAACTCGGGCGCCATCACCGTGCGGCGGCGCTTCAGCAAGCAGTTGTTCGTACGAGCCGCCTACACCTATGCCAAATCGATCGACGAGAGTTCGAACACCGGCGGCACCATTCAATACAACTTCGCTGCCGCACAGGATTCGCGGAATCTGAAGGGCGAGCGGGGGCGGTCGGACTTCGACATCGGCCATTCCTTCAACGGCAGCTTCATCTGGTCGCCCAACTTTTCCCGCAACCTATTGCTGAAGGACTGGCAGTTTTCCGGCACCAGCACCATTTATGGCGGGCCGCCTTTTACCCCGAAGGTGGCCAACTTCAGCTACAGCAACGGCGAGGCCAG
>JAPKYU010000153.1 GCA_026394175.1 Acidobacteriota bacterium
AACCACGCCCCCACCGGCCCGTAAGCGTCCTTGAAGCGGACCGGGATGAAGCGCACTTCCTGGCAGGTCATTTCCGCGCCGGCCGTGATGGTGAAGTAAGCCGACGAACCGGAGTTCCACGGCGGATACCAGGCGCGGCCCATGCCCTCGCCCGAGCTCCGGGGCTTGAACACGTGCACGGCGCCGCCCATGGCTACCAGCGTGGCCTTGGCCTTGAACACGTAAAACTTGTTCTCCCGGATGGAGAAGCCCACCGCCCCGGCGCAGCGCTCGCCGTCCATCAGCGGCCCGACGATGAATACGCGCTCGAAGATCTGGCCCACGCCGCTCTGCAGCAGGGCGTTCTTGGCCGCTTCGGCCACCACCACCTTGTAGGACTCGCCGTTGATCATGAGCTGCCAGCGCCCCTCCTGAACATAGGCCCCCTTCTCGTCCGTCCAGATCGGCAGGCCCCACTTCTCGAACAGGTGCACGGTGGAATCGACGTGACGGGCGATGTTGGCCACCAGGTCTTCCCGGGTGATCCCCATCAGGTCGTTGCGCACGTAGTTGACGTAGTCCTCGACGGTATTGGCGCCGTCCCTCAGGCCTACGTATTGGTTGATTGCCGACAGGCCCATGGCCACCGCGCCGGAGCGGTCCACGGCTGCCTTGTCCACCAGGGTGACTTTCAGGCCGTTCAGCTTCGCCCAGTGGGCCGCTTCCACCGCGGCGCCGCAGGCCGCCATGCCGCCCCCCAGGATGAGTAAATCGGTTTCGACGATGACATTCTCAAATTCGGCCATTTCTCTGCCCTCCGTTCAACTTTCCAAGGTGAAGACCGCGGGCAAGCCCAGCGACTCGGGCTCGGTACACAACTCCGGGCTGCCCAGGTCACCCTTGGTCGGGTAGCCCCCATCCGGCGCCGCCGATCCCTCCGGCGTCGTCCGAATCGGGAATTTAAAGCGCTTCAGCATACCGTTGCGAAACTTCACGGTCCACATGATCGAGTCGGTGGAGCGCAGCGGCGTGGCGCTGGCCCCCATGGGGACGAAGTCCGCGTACCCGCGTACCTCGACCGCTTGCGTCGGGCAGATTTTCACGCAGTTGTAACACTCCCAGCACATCGATGGATCCTGGTTGTAGGCCTTCATCTTGGCCTTGTCCAGGACCATCAAGTCGTTGGGGCAAATGTACTGGCAAGCGGTCTTGTCCAGCGCCTTGCACCCATCGCACTTCTCGGCAATCACAAAACTCGGCATCCGCTCACCTCCTCATGTCCTTCCCTCGGGTAGTCACCTGAATTGCCAACGCTCGCTTAGGCCATAAAAGCACAAGGACGCTGGAATCTAACATCTCACCGCGCGGCAGTCAACATTGCATATTTCAACAGTTTACGCAGGATTAAGGACTCGCCCGTCACATTTATTCATTTTGACTCATCTGCCTTTTATTTGCGGCGGACAGAGGACCGATTTGCCCATGATCGCTTGGAGCCGCATTATTCACGGGAGGTTAGCAGGCCGCAATTGGGGCTGAACTATCGTGAACCGAGGTCGAGAAGTGGACACTATGCTCACGAACGCTCGTGTCGGAAGACAGCGGCCTCAGGATCCGGTCGAAAACGTCGTTTCTGGGCTGGTCCGCTCACTTCGCAGACGGCTGCTTGCCTTGCTGTCTTCGTGTCTTGGTGGCGAGATCTACCCGCCGCCTTTGGGGAACTTGCCCCAGGGCACGACACCGCACTTCGCCGCCCAGCGCTCGTACCTCTCCGTCATTTCACTGAGGCGCGCCGGCTGGTTCTCGGCCAGGTTGTTCAGCTCGGTGCGGTCGGCTTCCAGGTCGTACAGCTCCCAGCGGTCGGGGTGGCGCGACACCAGCTTCCATTTGCCCTGGCGCACAGCGCGGTTGCCTTCGTGTTCCCAGTAGAGCGCGTCGTGCCCCGGCCGCCTGCGTCCTCCCAGCAGCGGCAGCAGGCTCTGGCCCTCCAGCGGCGTGATCGGCTTTCCGTTGTACGTGTCCGGATATTTGGCGCCGGCGACGTCCAGGCAGGTGGCCATGATGTCGATCAGGTGGCCGGTGTCGTGGCAGAGCCGGCTGCCCTGCTTGATCACCGCGGGCCAGTAGGCGATCAGCGGCGTGGCGATGCCGCCTTCGTGCACCCAGTGCTTGTAGAGCCGGAAGGGCGTATTGCTGGCGTTGGCCCACGGGCGGCCATAGCTGGTGAAAGAATCGGCCGGGCCCGGCGGCGCCTGTGTCTCGCCCCTGATGTTCTCCTCGGCGCAGCCGCCGTTGTCGGACAGGAACAGGATCAGCGTGTTGTCCTGCTGGCCGAGATCTTTCACCTTGGCCAGCACGCGGCCGATGTTCCGGTCCATGCGGTCGATCTGCGCGGCGTAGACGGCCATACGCAGGTCCCGCGCATCCTTGTCGGTGACGTCGTCCCAGGCCGGGACCAGCGAATCGCGCGGCGTCAGCGGCCAGCGGCGCTCGACGATGCCCAGCTCGAGCTGGCGCGCATGGCGCTCGCGCCGCAGCGCGTCCCAGCCCTTCATGTACTTGCCCCGGTACTTGGCGATGTCCTCCGGCCAGGCGTGCAGCGGCCAGTGCGGGGAAGTGTAAGCGAGATAGAGGAAGAAGGGCTGTTGCCGGCCTCCGAACTCGCTCAGCCACTTCAGCGCGTACTCGGTGAAGGCGTCGGTCATGTAGAAGGGCTTGTCGGGGTCGGGGCGGAAGGGCTGGTCGCCGAGCGCCATCTGCCGCTCCGGCTCGGGCTTCCAGTAGTTGGCTGCGCCGCTGATCAGCCCGAAATAGCGCTCGAAGCCGCGATCGGTGGGCCAGTGGGGGCGTTTCTCGCCGACGTGCCACTTGCCCGACATCATGGTGTGATAGCCGGCCGGCCGCAGGGCTTCGGCGATGGTGACGCAGCGGTCGTTCAGATAGCCCTGATAGGCGGGCGTGCCGCGGTCTGCCACCATATGGCCCACCCCGGTCTGGTGAGGATAGAGGCCGGTCAGCAGCGAGGAGCGCGTGGGACAACAGCGCGCCGTGTTGTAGAAGTGCGTAAAGCGCACGCCGCCGCGCGCCAGCCGGTCCAGGTTTGGCGTGGCGATCTCCGAGCCATAGGGCGCGATGTCGGAGAAGCCCATGTCGTCGGCCATGATGAGGATGATGTTGGGGCGCCT
>JAPKYU010000666.1 GCA_026394175.1 Acidobacteriota bacterium
GGGAAATGCCAGGCCAGCAGGAACGTGACGGCGCGGGTTTCGCCCGGCTGCAGGCGCAGGCGCGGGGCCAGCGTGGCGATATCGGTGGCGCCGTCGGGCGAGGGTCGCGCCGCCGTCGGGCGAGCGAACCGCCCGGTTTGCGAGAACTCGTCCCACCACTGGTGGTAGTCGTCCCACCACCGCCCTTCGGCCCAGCGCGGCAGGTGGTCGGCCTCGGCCGTGTCGGCGACCAGCGCCATGGTGCCGAACCACGGTGAATCAGCCGGGTGCTTGCCGCTCGAGAACTTCAGCGCGGAATAGCCGTCGCCGCGCGCGAACTCGCAGATGTTCTGCCCAAACCCCGGGAAGTTCTTGCCGCCGAGTTTGGCAACCCCGTCGTAGCCGATGGGGTTGAGCAGCGAAAAAGCGATGGCCGCATCCACGGGCTGGCGGGCAACCGAATGGAGCTGATAGCGCAGCACGGCGCAGGGCAGCGCCGAGTCGTCCACTTCCAGCGGCACGAACGGCGTGAACGCTTCCAGTTGGATGCGCACCGGGAGCTTGCTGTCGGCGAACTCGATGCGCGCCAGCGGATAGCAGCCGAAGAAGCGGGCGGACTCCAGGTGGGGCAAGCCCTCGCCGCCAATGCGGCTAAGGCCGCGCGCCCCGGTGAACGGCGGCGGGGGCGGCGTCTCCAGGACCCGGGCGTGCGCCTCCCCGCCCGCCGCCCGGCACCACAGCGCCACGAACGAGAACGGCAGCTTCCCGCCCTTGTTCGGCCGGTTGAAGATTTCCCAGTCGCGCAACTGGCCGCGCCCGCCCAGCGACACCGTGCCCGTGCCGATGCCGCCCAGCGGGAAGGCGATTTCGTTCAGGTAACGGCCTTCGAAGACGCGCGTCGCGCCCCCGGCAAACAGTTCCTCGCGGCTGAAGGGAATCTTGTTGCCGGCCGGCGAACTAAAGCTGACCGAGGGTTTGACGGGTTCGGCGGGCATCGCCGGCCCGATCGCCACCAGGCCACTGCCCGCCGCTGCCGCCGCCGATTCAAGGAACCGCCGGCGATTGACGTTTTCAGAGTCGTTGTCCGCTGCCATTTGTGCCTCCTGCCTGCATACGCATTATACGGCCAGAAGCAGCCGGGGGGGCACAGTCATGCGCATTCACTCGGCCCCTTCAGCCAACCTCAGAGCCCGGTCTATGCCCTCTTATGGCTTTCGCACGACTCGGCGTCTGCCAGTCATAGGCAGGAGTGTCGTCCCTCGGCTCCAGCCAATAGCGGGCTAAGTACGGCCTTTTGTTTTGCACGGTCCAACCTGTACCACTTTGGTAACCGGACGCCACTATCGGCATCTCGAAAACCGCTTGCATTTTTTCGCAAATCTGCCACAATGTTGGCGGCTTCTCCCGTGGCACTTTTGTTTGCGCCGAACGAGCCAGGACTAAACCGTGGACAATATGCAGGATGGGTGCGCTGGCGCTGATCCTCCTCCTTCGCTTTGCCGTGGCTGCAGACGTCTGCTCGGCACGTCACCGCCAACGGTGAAACTGCGCGAGAAAATCGCCAAGGCAGGTGCCGCGACGTGTCCCGTGCTGATCGTCGGTGAAACGGGCGTTGGCAAAGAGCTGGTCGCCCGTGCAATCCACGATTGCAGCGCACGCCGTGATAGACCATTTGTCCCCATTGATTGCGCGGCGCTGGTGCCTTCCCTGATCGAGAGCGAATTGTTCGGCCATGTGAGAGGCGCTTTCAGCGGGGCGGAACTCACGAGGCACGGGTTGCTTGAGGCGGCCGATGGTGGAACGGTGTTTCTTGACGAAATTGGGGAACTCGCGGTTGGGTGCCAGGCAAAGCTGCTCCGCACACTTCAGGAACACGAGGTACGGCCCGTCGGCAGCACGCGCTGCATTCGTCTCTGGGCGCGCATCATAGCGGCAACCAATCGCGATTTGGAAGAAGGAGTTCGTCTTGGCAATTTTCGTAGGGACCTCTATTACCGGCTGAACGTGTTCAGGATCTGCGTACCCACCCTGCTTGAGCGGCGGGCTGATATCCCGCAACTTGTCGCTCATTTTCTGGAAAAAACCGGAGAGAATCCAACTCCCCCATTTTCGGACGAAGCTATGGCTTGCCTGGTTGCCTACGGCTGGCCGGGCAATGTGAGGGAACTGGAGAACGTAGTTCAAAGCACTGCGGCGCAGGCGTCGGGTCCTGTTCTAGAAACCGGAGACCTTCCTGTGCAGATAGCGAGATCGCGGGAACCGATACCCTTCGAGCAAGCCGTTGAGGGATTGCGTGAGTGTCTCACGCTTCGAGAATTAGAGCGTCGGGCAGTTGGGCGTGCTATCGAGAAAACAGGGGGGAACGTACTGGAAGCCGCGAAACGGCTCGGTATCGGCAAAACCACGCTGTACCGCAAGCTAAAGGAAATCAGGGTGCTGTCCTATTAGCGTGTTGCCGGCAGAGCAGCGTAGGTCTTTGGCTCGCTACGGCTCACAGTGAGTGTTGCAGGCCGGGCAGACGAATGCGATGCCCAGGAATCTTTCAAGGTTCACCGAGTCGAGAAGCACTACACCGCAGCCGGGACAGGTGACTGTCACGTCTCCCCGCTCGACGCCCGGTTGCCCGCCTACGAACAGAGGCAGCTCCCACGACATGAGGGTCCGCTTCGGAGGCTCGACCTCCCGGTCAACTCGTCTTGCAGCATACGTTGGCATGGCGGGTCAATGAATTGTAAAGCAATAGGGAAGCCTTGTGCGAGCCAAACCGTGCCCTGGCAGCGGTCGTAACACCCGATCCGGCGGCGTGCTGATTTTCGAAAATCGTGCGAATTCCTGAGCATCCTACACCCGTGCCCTGATCCGCGGTGCCCTTCTGGAGCTGGGCTGGCGGCGCGCCGCCGTTACAGCGACGCCGTCGTTGGTTTCTTCACGGTTTGCGGGTGGTCGCCGCGGCGACCATGAGGGACTGCTCTGAAGAAGCGTTGGTTCGGCGGGGGCCGCAGCGGCTGTGCCGCGACCGTGAGAAGCCCTGAAGAAATCAATTTACGCGCCCTCCAGAGAAACGGTACGGTGGAGCGGTTCCCCTGACGCTGGTTTACAAGGCACGCTCCGGGTCCCTGCGGATCGGGCGGCCCCACCGGGGGCCTCCCGGCAGGTCACTTTCTGGGCGCGGCCGGAGCCGCCGGTTTGGAAGCAGCGGGCTTGGGAGCAGCGGGGCTGGAAGTTCCTCCTTCGGGGGCAAGCGTGAGAGTTACTTCCTCGGTCACCGCGTGGCGGGCGAGGCGCTTCCCGATGTAGCCGCCCAGGAAGCCGAGGCCCACGCCGCCCACGATCGGGCCGATCCGCCCGGGGGCCTTGTCGGAGCGGATGCTCATCGCCGCGTGTTTGCCGATGGTGGAGCCGGCAAACCCGAGGCTTATGCCGCCCGCCAGGCTGGCGAGGAACTCGATCTTGTTGCTGCGGCGCTGGCGACGGAACTGTACAAGCTGGATCTTCGAGGTCGGCACATCGGTCCGCTTGCCGTCCTGCCCGAGTACGACGATCTTGTCCTCGTCGCCGCCCACCACCTTCCACCGCAGCGTGCTGTAGTCGGACAGCGTCACTCTGGTCATCTTGTTCAACGTGTACGGCGCAACCAGGTAGGATTCCGCCTCTTCCTGCTTCTGGGCCAGAGCGAGCGGAGCAATGACGGCGGCCGCCAGGACGCTGATGAGGATCCTCTTCATAGCTTGACTCTCCTTTGAGCTAACCGCAACGCGCTCAGGGTCTGATGGGGCTCACGGCACTCGGGCTGATGGACGGAACCGTGATCGCGGCGGTGGCAGCCGCTGGGACGGCGGCCGTCGAAACCACCGCCACCCGCGATGCGGCCACCGTGGCTGCGGCGGCCGTGGAAGTGGCCGCGGTGCTGGCCTGCGTGGCCGCCACCGCGGTTTGGATCTGGGCGGCGGTCGCCGACACCGGGGCGGAGATCGAGCCCACCGCGGCGGTGGTCGCCTGCCCGGCAGTGACGGTCGTGCTGGCCGTGGTGGTGGCCTGGGTGGCACCCGCGGTTCCCGCCTGCCCGGTGCCGGCGGTGCCCGCCTGTCCGCTGGCGCCCGAACCAGCCTGCGTACCGCCGCTGGCGACCCCGGTCACGGCTCCGACGAGCAGCGGCGTCACTTTCACCACTCCCTTGAAGACCACCACCCGGGTGGTCTTCGCATTCGCTTCCACGTAGAAATCGGTTCCCAGCACGCCACAGACGGCGGTGGCGGTGCGAATCTCGAAGCGGGAGTTGGGCCGGGAGAGCTTCACCACCTGGGCCCGCAACCTGCCGTACCGCATTTCCAGATCGCTCTGCTGCGTCTGCGCGTCATGGCGGATGACCTTCAACTGGCTGTCGGAACCGATGTTGAGGATCGAACCGTCGTCGAGCACCATCCGGACGCGCCCGCGCGGTTCGGTCCGCAGCAGGTCCTCCCATTGGATCTCATCGCCGGCCTTGGCGGCTTCAATACTTCGACTTCGGGCAAGATCTTGCCAACTTTCCCTTCCGGCACCTCGGTGTGCGTCGCGTATCCCTCGTCGAAGATGGAGACGGCGCCGGCGCGGGCGTGAACGTAGGTCGCGTCAAGCAGGCGCGTCACCTGGTAGCACTTCATGGCCCCGGGCTCGGCCCGAATGGAAACGGCTTCGTCGGACAGGCGCACCTCGCGCAGGCGCTCGTGTACGGAAGTCACCCGCACACGGCCGCGCTGCAGTTGCGCCGAAACCCCGGCGGAACCGGCCCGCAGCGTAATGCCGCTGTTTTCGGCCAGCAGGATGCCATCGCGCACCGAGACCATGATCAGCACGCTGCCGCGCTTCCCGGTCTCGAGGCGGTCGCCGTCGCCCAACCCCATCCCGGGCCCGGTGATCGGTTGCCCGTTGAGCAACACCGGGCCGGTCACCTGGGCGGTGCCCAGCAGTGAATTGCCGCCGGGCGGGCCGGCAGGGGCGGAAAGAAGGCACGCGGCCAGCACCGTCAGGATTGTGACAACATGCAAATGAGGGCGTTTCATCGCGTGATCCTTGTCGACTGGAGGGAACCAGACGCCAACGCGCGGGAAGCACTTCCCTCCGCTCGCCAGCCTGATCGGCCGGTTCGTGCCGACGGGTCTATCCATCCGCAGGTAAGTCGCTTGTTATTCAGTATGCACCAAAGAATCCAAGCCGTTGGCCCCGAGCCGCTCCCAGAGCGTGGCCGCCGGAACTACATTCTATCGGCAGGCGATGCCAGTTGCTGCAGCGTTTCTAGCCCAACTTTCGCAGTTCGGGTCGATTTCCAGCAAAATTCGAGGCTGATCGCGCCGTAACTGCTTCTCTATCAATCCCTGCTGCTACAATTGCGCTTGTAGTGAAGACCTACCCTCTTTTCTGGGCCGAGAAATTCTGCGATTCTGCCCGCGCATGTATTTGCGCAGCACGCCGCGCGTGAAGGACGGCAAGACGCATCGCTACTTCAGCATCGTTGAAAGTCGGCGTCGGCGATCAGGCAACGTGGCGCAGCGGCAGGTTCTCTACCTGGGCGAGATCAACGACAGCCAGCAGGCGGTCTGGCGGAAGACGCTGGAAGTGTTCGACGAGGCGGGCCGGTGCTTCACAACCATGAGCCTGTTCCCGGACGACCGGGAGGTGCCGGTCGAGGCCCTCGACAGCGTGCAGGTGAAGCTGAGCCAGATGCAACTGCGGCGCCCGCGGGCATTCGGCGATTGTTGGCTGGGATGCGAGTTGTGGCGCCAACTGGAGCTTGATCGCTTCTGGGAGCAGAAGCTGCCGCCGGGCCGCGAGGCGGTCGGCTGGGCGAAGGTGCTGCAGTTGCTGGTGGTGAACCAGTTGATCGAGCCGGGCAGCGAGTATCGCCTGCACCGCCATTGGTTTGATCGCAGCGCCATGGGTGAGCTGTTGGGCATGGACTTCGCCGTGGCCGAAAAAGAT
>JAPKYU010000698.1 GCA_026394175.1 Acidobacteriota bacterium
GGGTGGGCAACTTCATTACCGAATACAGCGGCGTCCCGCAATTCACGGTCGGCGAAGAGGCCGTGCTGTTTGTGTGGACCAGCCGGAGCGGCCGGCACCAGGTCATTGGTTACACGCAGGGGCGGTTCCGGGTCGGCCGGGATGCGCAGACCGGAGCGGTGACTTTGCGCCAGAGCGCCCGGGGCGAGCCGATGCTGGAGCCGCCGACCCATGCGCACGGCGCCGAGGTCAGCCCGCTGGTGTTTTCGCTGACCTCGTTTCGCAGCCAGGTGGCTGTTGAACTGCAGCGCGCGGCCACGCTGAAGCGCGCGGAAGGGAGCCGCCAATGACACGCGCTCGCCTCGCCCTCGTCGTGATCTTGTTTCTGGCATCGGTGTCGCTGCTGCCGGCCTATCACTCCTTCGGCCGGTATAAGAACGACGGCAGCGCGTTGGTATCCGCCCGCCTGGATCTTTCGGCACTTCGCAACTCGACCATCACTTTCTACCTGAACGACCAGCCGCCACAGGCCATGGCCTCTGGCTATTCGATGGAAGCGCTGATGAGCCAGATCAACGCGGCCACGGCCGTCTGGAACGGCGTGCAGACCTCCGCCCTGCGCGTCAATTTCGGCGGCTATACCAAGCTGACGGGCACGAAGGCCGCTGCGAATCCGGTGGGGGTGGTTCGCTTTAGTAGCGAAGTGCCCCCGGGGGTGGCCGCGAGCGGCGGCTCTTTCACGGTCGTCGTCTCGGAGACTATCCCCATCACGCTGTCGTACGTGAACCTGCCGACGGATATGCGGCAGACCGACCTGGACAAGTTCGCGCAGGTCCTGGTCCACGAGATGGGCCACAGCCTGGGCCTGCACCACACCGTGGTGAACGCCGTGATGGTGCAAACGGCGCTGGCTGGCCGCATCAATCCCTTGACGGTGGACGACGTAGCTTCCATTTCCACGCTGTACCCTACCCAGACCTTCCTGTCCAGCACCGGATCCATTTCCGGAAGGGTGAGCGACGCACGGGGTCCGGCGGCGCTGGTAGCGGTCACCGCCTACAGCGATGCGGCGGTGGTGGGCGCTAACAGCAATCCTGACGGCTCGTTCACCATACACGGCTTGCCTCCCGGCACCTATCGGCTAATGGCACAGCCGCTGATGCTCGGCGACGGCCCCGACCCCACCGCCGATAACACGGGTGATCCGGACGACCTTATCCGCTGCCGGTACATGAACGACAACAAGGTGTCTATCAACGTCAGCGTGGCGGCGGCGTTCGTGGGAGCCGGTGGCGCCGCAGTCAAGGACGCGGCCCAGGCTTTGACCTTCACCGTAACGGCGGGCCAGACAACTTCGGCTCCCGCCCTGACGCTCGCCGCTCGCAGTACGAACCTGGAAACCAATATCACCTTGAGCGCGCCCACCGACCCGCCTCGCGTCGGGCAGTTGTGGCTGCCGCGCAGCGGCCAGGCGGTGGCCTATACCTACGGCCGCGGGTTGAGCGCGTCCGGCCTCAGCGTCGGCTTCACCGGCGCCGGCTTGGCCGTGTCCGGAACGGTCAGGTCGGAATCCTCCAGCGGCGTCTTCAGCAGCGCTATCCGGTACACCGCGACCGCGAGTTCCTCGGCCGCCCTGGGACCGAGTACCTCACGGGCACGAACTTCGCCTCCGGAGCCGTGGTGTTCTTTGACGGCATGCCCGCCACCGTGGCCTCCGGTTCTTCGACCAGTTTGGTGGTTACCGCGCCCCAGGGGGCCAGCGGCCGGGCCGCTTCCGTGGTAGTCGGCAACCCCGATAGCCAGAACTCCGACTTCCTGGCCACGCCTCCCAAGTTCACTTACGATGCGGTGGCGCCGGCTTCGATCGCTCTGTCGCCGGCGTCGGGCAGCGCCGGCCAGACCGTCACCCTTACCGTCACCGGCTCCGGCACCCACTTCGCGCAGGGCGTCACGACCATGGGGTTCGGCTCCGGCGACGTGGTGGTGGATTCCATCACGGTCAACAGGGCCACGTCGCTGACCGCCACCGTGACCGTCCTCAGAAACCCGGAAAGCGCCAGCTACCCGGTCACGGTGGTGACCGGCCAAGAGGTCGCCTACCTGCCGAGCGGGTTCAGCATCGCTGCCGCTTCGCGGTTCCTGGTGCAGCAGTCGGGCAACCTGCAGTTCGGCACGCCGGGCTCGACGCTGGCCAACCCGCTGGCGGTGCGGGCGCAGAGCGAAACGGGGCTGCCGATCTCCGGCGTCACCGTGACGTTCACGGTGACGTTCGGGGGCGGCTCGGTTTCCGCCGCCAGCGGCGTCACCGACTCGAGCGGCCTGGCCTCCACCCAACTGAAGCTGGGGCCCAATGCCGGCCCGAATGTGGTCACCGCATCGGCCAGCGGCTTCAGCAGCGTTTCCTTCCTGGCCGGCGGCGGCAGTTCCATCAACAGCGCCATGCCCCTTTTGCTGCCGAATGGCGGCGATAATCAGACCGGCAGCGCCGGCACCGTCCTGCCCGAACCGCTCACTCTCACCTTCGTCGATCAAAACCGGCAGCCGATCCCGGGCGTGCAGATCAAGTGGGCGGTGACGGCCGGCGGCGGGTCCATCACGACCGCCTCGCCGGTAAGCGACTCCAGCGGAAAGGTCAGCGCCACCTGGACGCTGGGCCCCACCGTGGGCACGCAGAACGCCACCGCTACCATCGTGATCGAAGGCAGCAATTTCATCCTCGATCCGATCCGCTTCACCGCCACCGCGGTCGCGGGGCCGACTCCGGTTGTTCCCTCCGACGGCGCGGTCAATGGCGCCAGCTTCAAAAGCGGCGTCGCAGCGCTGGCCCCCGGCGCCATCGCTTCCATCTTCGGCACCAATCTCACGGCGGCCCCGGCCAGCGGCGCTCAGCCCGGCTTTGTTTCCGGCACCGATGTGCTGCAAACCACCGCCAACGGCACGCGCGTGACCTTCGACGGCGTCGCCGCCCCGCTGTTCTTCCTCAAGCACGACGCGGCCACCTACGACCAGCTCAACGTCCAGGTTCCTTTCGAACTGGCGGGCAAGACTTCCGCGCAGTTGGTGGTGTACCTGAACGGGAAGCCGTCGGCGGCGGTGACGGTGGCGGTGCAGCCGGTTTCGCCCGGCCTGTTCACCGTGCAGACGTCAGGAACGGGGCCGGCGGTCGCGCTGCACCCGGACTACAGCGCAAACAGCGCCGCTAACCCCGCCAGCCGCGGCACGGTGATCCTGTTGTACGGAACCGGTTTGGGACCCACCAGTCCGGCGGGCATCACCGGCAAGGCCGCGCCGCACGCCGAGCCGCTGGCCATCACGGTAAGCCAGTATTGGCCAACGATCACCATCGGCGGGGTGAGCGCCAGCGTCGAGTTCTCCGGGCTGGCGCCCTGGTTCGTGGGCCTGTGGCAGGTGAACGTGACGGTGCCGGCCAACGCTCCGACCGGCGAACAGCCGCTGGTGCTAACCACGGGCGGCAGCCGGGCCAACCCGGTGACGGTGTTCATCAAATAAGAAAGTCCAAAGTCCAGGGCCTCACAGCTCAGAGCCCTGGGCTTTGGACTTGGAACTTGGGACTTTGGACTTCTTATCGATTTCCGCTCAGCACGTCCACGGCGAAGCGCAGCACGTCGCGCCGCGTGAGGATGCCCACCAGCGCGCCGCCCTCCATCACCGGCAGGCATCCGCAGCGCTGCGAGTACATCAGTGAGGCAGCTTCGGCCAGCGGCGTGTCGGGGGTGGTGGTGCCCACGTCGCGGGTCATCACCCTCTCGATGAGCGTCTGCTCGAAGATGCGGTTGTATGCCTCCGGGGTGCTGTCCAGGATCGACGGCGCATAGCGGCGCACGTCGCGCTCCGACAGCAGCCCGACCAGCGCGCCTCCGCTGACCACGGGAATGTGCCGCACCCCGGCCCGGCGGATTAGCAATTCGGCATCCAGCAGCCGGTCCTCCGGCGCCAGCGTTTCCGGATTGCTGCTCATGAAGTCGCGCACGCACAGGGCGCTTACCGCAGCGGCCGTTTCACTCATAATGCCTCCCAACTGCCAGCATGATTGTACGGTGCCTGCCCTCCGGGGGCAAGCCCGGAGATGAGTCTCCCGCCCCAAAGCTATTTTCTTGCCAGTGGCGCGGTCCGCTGCTAGTATGGTTCTGCGGGGTGGAGCAGTCCGGTAGCTCGTTGGGCTCATAACCCAAAGGTCGGTGGTTCGAATCCATCCCCCGCTACCAGCAAAATTAAGGAGTTAGGCCCTTACGCTTAACTCCTTTTTCTTTGTTATGCTAAACTATGCTAAACATC
>JAPKYU010000581.1 GCA_026394175.1 Acidobacteriota bacterium
TTGTGCGGCTCGCCACCCTCCGCCGGGATGGCCCAGAGATCCGACTTCTTTATGAAAAGTATCCGCTTGCCGTCTCTCATCCAGACGAGTCCCCCAGCACGGATAGACTCCTCTTCAGGAATGCGGAGCAGCTCGCGGGCCTCTCCGCCTCCGGCGGGCATCAGCTTCAGCACGACGCTCTTCTTTTTCCGTTCGTAGGCGGTGTAGGCAAGCGTGCTGCCGTCCGGCGAGACGGCCAGGGTGCGGCCAAAGTCCCACGCTTGGTCGGGCGTGAGGAGCTTCTCTTCTCCGGAAGAGTAGTCGCGCCGCAACAACCTCCTCTGGCCCTGCTGATAGAAGATGGCCTTGCCGTCGGGAGACCACGCGTGATTCGCCCAGAAGACGCCACCACGCACGAGCGTGGTGACCTCGCCCGTCTGAGCATCCACTGTGTGGAGGCCCCACCGACCTTGGGAGTCTACAGCCCGCACCAGGAAGTGCCGGCCGTCGGGAGACCATTCGGGCTGGCGCGTGTATTTCAGGGCAGGCTTAAGCTGACGTTCCGCGCCCGTATCCAGGGTGCGAATCGAGATGACTCGCGTGCCGGACTCCTCGCCCGGGGGTTGGAACAGACAGGCCAATGACTTGCCGTCCGGCGACCAATCAGGCGCGGAATGGCGGCCCACCCAGCGCTGGCTCAGCGGGACCGGAGCAGTGAAACTCCCTGTCGCCGGGTCGAGCGCGGCCAAGTAGATATTGAAGCCGACGTCCCGTTGTGCATAGAAGAGCGAGCCATTTCGTGTCAGGCCCATCGGCGTGATCCGCCCCACATCCCGCTTGATCAATTCCGGCTCCCCCTGCGTCTTCCCCTCCCCGAACCGCACGGCCCAGACACCCATGCTGCCGGTTCGGTCGCTGAGGAACAGGAGCTGGCTGCCATCCGGCGTAAAGGCCAGCGGGGAATCGTGCGCCGGATGAGACACCAGGGGCGTCTCCCGGCCGTCGCTGGTTGCCGCGGCCAAGATGTCCCCCTTGAACCCGCAGACTGCGAACCGCCCGTCCGGTGAGAGGATCAAACCCTCCAGGGGTGCAGCCGCGTCCAGCAGCTTGAACTCCCGGGCCGAGCCGTCAGCGACGCTGACGAGCGCCAAGTTCTTACCCAACCCCGCCACAATCTGCTTGCCGTCTGCGGACCAGGCGTAGGGTTGCGCCCATGAGCGCTCCTTATTGCTGTAGAGCGTCCGGGCATGGGAGCCATCCACGCCAATGAGGCGCATCTCATAGAAGAATTCCTTATTGAACCACATGTAGGCGACCTGCTTGCTGTCGGGAGAGAAGGTGGAGTACATGGCGAATTCGGATGAATCCGAGTAGACGCGCTTGTTGGTGAGCGCACGTATCTCGCCGGTGGCCAGATCGCGGACGGCCACATTGCCGGCCTCATCCGAAGTGGACAACAAGCGGCCGTCGGGTGAAACTTGGCCCCAGGACTGCACCTGAGGACCGGCCCAGACCTGACGGACCGTGATGGCCGATGGAGCCTTCTCCAGAGCAGCCAGGCGTGCCCGGGCAGCCTCCACGAACTCCTGCTGGTCGCTGAATTCCCGAACTACGCGCTGGTAAGCCTTGCGGGCCTCGGCGTCGCCCAGCTTTTCGTAGCACTGGCCCATTTGCACCAGGGCCTTGGCCACCGCAGCGCGGCTGGCGCCGGGCTGCGTCACGACCTTTTTGTACAGCTCGATGGCGGCGTTCAGGTCGCCGTCCACCAGTTCCTTGTTCGCAGCGGCCTTTAGCAGCACTTCCGCCTGGTCGCTCTTCTGCGCCAGGGCAAACGACGCTGCCAGCACGGCCGCCAACGCCAAAACCATCAAAGCGGTTCGCATGTTTTTCATAGCGGTCACCTCCAGGCGAACACTCTAACGGCCCGCTGTCTTCGGAATACCGGAACCCGGTCACGGCTTTGTAATCTCTCAGCCATCGAAACGATACCCGAGGCCGCGGACGCTGCGCAGGTAACGCGGCTCGGCCTGTACCGGCTCGATCTTCCTGCGCAGGTTCGCCACCTGGTTGTCCACCACGCGGTCGGTGATGAACGTTCCCTGGCCCCAGACCTCGTCGAGCAACTGGTCGCGGCCGAGGACGCGGCCGCGGTGGCGGATGAAGGCGCCCAGCAGCTTGAATTCGAGCGTGGTGAGTTCCACCGGCGTGCCGGCCCGCCGCAACTCGCAGCGGGCGAAGTCCACCTCGATGTCGCCGAAGCGGTAGAGGGCCGGCGCTTCCGGCGCGGCGCGGCGCAGCAGGGCCTTGATGCGGGCGCGCAGCTCGCGCCGGCTGTAAGGCTTGGTGAGGTAATCATCGGCGCCCAGCTCCAGCCCCAGCACCTTTTCGGCCTCCTGGGTTTTCGCGGTCAGCATGAGGATGGGCGTGCGGAGGCCCGCGCGGCGCAACTCGCGGCAGACTTCGAAGCCGTCTTTGCGCGGCAGCATGACATCCAGCAGGATCAGGTCGAACGCCTGTTCGCGGGCGCGGCGGCCGGCCGTCTCTCCGTCACCGGCCACCTCGACTTCGTAGCCTTCCAGCTTCAGGTCGTCTTCCAGCGCCAGCGCGATGCCCGGCTCGTCTTCGACAATGAGGATGCGAACCACGCTCCCTCCTTTCGGAAAGCTGTCAGCTTTCAGCTATCAGCTCTCAGCCAGACCGCCTTCTTTGCTGATAGCTGATAGCTGATAGCTGATAGCTGACAGCTTCTAGCCGGACGGCAGCAGGATCGTGAACGTGCTGCCGCGCCCGGGTTCGCTTTCCACCCGCAGGTGGCCGCCGTGGGCGCGAACGATGTGCTGCGCCATGGTCAGCCCGATGCCGGTGCCCTTCACGCCCGATGTTTTCGTGCTACCGCCGCGGACGAACTTGCCGAAGATCCGCTTCCGCTCGGTCGCGGGGATACCGACTCCCTGATCACGGACACGGATGGTGACAGCGCCGGCCTCGCTACCCACGTCCACCCAAACCGTTGAGCAATCAGGGGAGTACTTCACGGCGTTATCCAGTAGGTTCCACAGCGCGCGGCTGAGCGCTTCGCGATCTGCGCGCACAGTGGCACAGGCTTCCAGCCTGTGTGCGTTTGTAACAGCCGCGCCAGCCGGGGCCACACAGGCTGGAAGCCTGTGCCACTTCACCTCAATCTGGTGGCCGGCGGCCACTTGCGCCTGGAATTCCGCGACAACCTCTCGTACCAGCTCGGCAGGATCGAGCGGCTCGAAGCGGTATTCATGCGCGC
>JAPKYU010000026.1 GCA_026394175.1 Acidobacteriota bacterium
ATCTGTACATTCAGGGCCGGCTGCTCCTTCTTCCGCCGCCAGGTAGACGGCGACCGCTCGCAAACCGCGTAAGAAAAGGATCTTCGTGCGTGTCTCGGCGCTCCTGCGGCTTGGGGGTATGCGGACCACCGATTCTATCAGCACAACGGCCGTCCCGGAAGCGCCAGTAGGCAGTGAGCAGTAGGCAATCGCTGCGGGGTGATGGCCAGCGTCTCGCCGACCCTGCCTCCTGCTTACTGCCTACTGCCTCCTGCTTACTGCTAAGATGGAGCTACATGGCCGGGACGGACATCCTGGAATGGCGGCGGCTGGCGCGGCAGCGTACGCCCATCCACTTGATTCTTTTCGTCACCGACCATTGCAACGCCCGGTGCGGCACCTGCTTCTACTGGCGGAGCCTCAACCAGGGCAACGCGCTGGGTCCGGAGCAGGTGGAGAGAATCGCGGGCTCGTTCGGCGAACTGGTGTGGCTGGACATTTCCGGCGGCGAGCCGTTCCTGCGCAAGGACATGGCCGCCATCTGTCACTGCTTCGCCCGGCAGAACCACGCCCGGTTCATCAACATCCCGACTAACGCCATTCAGACCGAAGTGATCGCCCGCCAGGCTTCGGAAATCCTGGCCGGTGATTATTCCTTTAAGCTGAACATCGCTGTATCGCTGGACGGGGTGGGCGAAACGCACGATCGCATTCGCGGTGTGCCGGGGAACTACCGCCGGGCGCTGGCCACCCTGGCCGAACTGCGCCGCCTGCGCGCCTCGCAGCCGCGCCTATCGCTCAGCGTGGTCACCACGCTCATGCGCGACAACGCCGACGACGTGAAGCGGCTGCTCGATCTGGCCCGCCATGAATGGGACGTGGATTATCACAGCATCAACGTGTTGCGCGGCAGTCCCATGGATCCGGGGCTGCAGCCGCCGGCCGCGGCGCAGTTCGCCGAAATCGCCCGGCTCCAGCTCCAACACCTGCGGCATTATTACCGCGGCCGTTTCGGATTGCTGTCGGGCTGGATGGCGGTGACCGGCCGCGCGCTGCTGAACCGCTATTACCTGCGCGAGCTCGAGGGGCGCCCCAAGGACATCGCCTGCAACGCGGGGCGCGCCAGTTGCGTGATCGACGCCAACGTGGACGTCTACTTTTGCGAGCTGCTCGACAAGATCGGCAACCTTAAGGACTACGATTGGGATTTCGCCAGGCTCTGGTATGATCGCCCTGCGCTGGAGCTGCGCAGGCGCGTGGAGGGCGGCTGCCACTGCACGCACGAATGCTTTCACACCAAGAACCTGATCCTCACGCCATGGCGGTTACTTTGAAGGAAGTATTCACCACGGATGAACACCGATGAACACTGATAAGACCTCTGTGGGGCGCCCGGCTCGCGCAACCGAGCACCGACGGCCGCCGGAATGTGCGTTTATCCGTGTTCATCCGTGTTCATCCGTGGTTAATTTCCGCGGAGGCGAGCATGTTTGAGCCGCGGTTGCGCAAGAAACTGGAGCCGTGGCTCCCCGGGTTCTTCTTGCGCTGGGTGAACCCGTACCACGCCGCGCTGAACGACCGCCTGGAGGAAGCCGCGGCCCGGATTCCGGCCGGCGCGCGGGTGCTGGATGCCGGTGCGGGTGAGTGCCCCCACCGCCGCCTGTTTGCCCACACGCATTACGTGACGCTCGACCTGGCCATCGGCGACGCCGCCTGGGATTACTCGCGCATCGGCGTGCTGGGCGACATCCACTCCATGCCCTTCCGCGACGGCGTTTTTGACGCCGTCGTCAACATCTCGGTGCTCGAGCACCTCCGCGAGCCCGGCCAGGCCATGGCCGAGTTCGCCCGGGTGCTGAAGCCCGGCGGCCAGTTGATCCTTTCGACCGTGCAGTGCTGGGAGATGCACCAGAGGCCGCACGACTATTTCCGCTTCACCCGCTACGGCCTGGAATATCTTTTCGAGAAGGCCGGGCTGTGTCCGCGGCAGGTGGAGGCCCTGGGCGGATACTTCTGGCTGCTGGCCTTCCGCCTGATGAATGTCCTGAGCTTTTTCCAGCGCGGCTGGCGGTGGGCCGTGTTCGTGCTGCTGGCGCCGGTGTTTGGCGGCCTGCTGCCCATTGCGCTCTATTTCCTGGACCCGCTGGACCGCACGCGCGATTACACGCTGGGCTATTTCTGCAGGTGCGAGAAACGTGGCGATTGAGACCTCGCTGATCATCATCACGCGGCACCGGGCGGCGCTGCTGGCCAAGGCGCTTGGCAGCCTGCCGTGTCAGACGCGGCCGCTCGATGAGATCGTGATTGTGGACAACGGGCCGAGCGAGGCCACCGCCGAAACGGTCCGCGCGTTTGCCGGCTCGCTGCCGGTTCGCTACGTGGCCGAGCCGCGCGCCGGCTACGGCGCGGCCCGCAACTGCGGCCTGCGGAACGCGCGCGGGCGCGTGCTGATGTTCATCGACGACGACTGCGTGGCCGATCCTGACTGGGCGCGGATCCTGCTCGAGCGCCTGGAGAGCGGGGCGGCCGAAATTGTGGGCGGCTCGCGCGTCTGCACCCAGCCCGGCCTGGCCGCGCGCCTCGATTACCTGTCCACCGATGCTCCGGTGCTGCATCCCGCACGGCCGGGGGGCCCCGCGGCCCACCTTTCTACCTCCAACCTGGCGGTGCCGGCCGAAGTCGCCCGCCGGGTGGGACCGTTCGACGAGACGCTGGCGATGTGCGAGGACCGCGATTTTTGCGCCCGGGCCCGCGCCCTCGGTTTCCGTATCCTTTACGAACCGCGCGCCCGCGTGGCACATCGGCCGCCACTCGAACGCTTCGGCCAATACCTGGCCAGGATGCGGCAGTACGGCTTCGGCACCGCGCAGTATTTCCTGCGCCATCCCGGCGAAGGGCTGGCCTGGGTATTCCCCCGGTCGGCCGTCTGGCGCGCCCTGCTGCTGCCCTTGCTGGCCTTGGCCGGCACCGGCTACCTGGTGATGAAGAACCTCCGGCATCGGTCCGACGCGCTGCCGCTGAGCCCGCTGCTTTTCGTCGGCCAACTCTTTTGGCATTGGGGCGGATATCAGGCTTGCAGAGGCGGTAGCCTACAGCCTACAGCCCACAGCCCACAGCAGAATAAGGAGCCGCCGTGCTGAATCGGACGCTGCTTCGCGTGGCGCGGCGCCTGATCCCGCGCTTTTTCCAGGACCAGATCAATCCCTTCGACCGCTTCATCCTCAATGCGGTGCGGCGGTTCATCACCGAGCTGCCGCCGGGCGCGCAGGTGCTGGACGCGGGCGCCGGCGAAACGCAGTACAAGAAGCTGTTTCAGCAGGCGGGGCGCCGCTACTGGGCGCTGGACCTCGGCGTCGGCGAAACCGACTGGCGCTACGCGGGCATCGACACCTTCGCCGACACCGACGCCATCCCCTTCCGCCCCGGTTTCTTCGACGGGGTGATGAGCATCGCCGTGCTGGAGCACTCGCCGCGCCCCCGCCAGGTGCTCTACGAGCTGAATACGGCGCTCAAGCCGGGCGGCCGGCTGCTGATTGTGGTGCCGACCATGTGGGAAGAGCACCAGATGCCCAACGACTTCTACCGCTTCACCCGTTACGGGCTGGACCGCTTGCTGGAACAGGCCGGGTTCCGGGTGCTGGACCGCTACCCGATCGGCGGCTACTTCTGGTTCATGGGGCGGAAGTCCATCGACCTGCTGGAATTCTTCCAGTCCTTCCCGCGGGTGTTGTTGTGGCCGTTGCTGGCGCCGCTGTTCGGCGTTTTGGTCCCCATCCTCTGCCGCCGCCTGGACTGGCTGGATCGCGACAAGTTCTACACCATCGGCCAGGTGTGTTTTGCCGAAAAGGTTGCGGCCGCCCTGCAGGTCGCTGCCTCCCTCTCCTTACCATGAAAGCAGCCGACCCGCGACCGTGAGCAGTGACAAGTGACGAATGACAAGGTGTTTTGCTCGTCACTGGTCACTTGTCACTGGTCACTTCAGCGGCTTTGTGGTTCAATTTCCCGTATGGCGAACGAACAGAGAACCAGGCGCGAAGTGCTGGCCGCGATGGCCGGCGGAGTTGCAGCAGCGGGTCTGAGCCGGGCGGCAGCGGAAGCGCCCGAAGCGGACACCAGGCTGAAGATCTGTGTCTTCTCCAAGCATTTTCATTGGACCGACTGGCAGGAGACGGCGGCCATGGCCGCCGAGCTCGGTTTTGACGGCGTGGACCTGACCGTGCGCGAGGCTGGCCACGTGCTGCCCGCGAAGGTGGAGCAGGATTTGCCCAAGGCCGTCGAGATCATCCGCAAGGCCGGCCTGGCGGTGCCCATGATCACCGCCGGCATCGTGGACACCAGTTCCCCGAACGCCGAGGCCATTCTGCGCACGGCCGGCGGGCTCGGCATCCGTTATTACCGCTGGGGCGGCTTCCGCTACACCTACGACCGCGCCCTCGCCGGACAGCTTGAGGAGCTGAAGCCCAAGGTCAACGCGCTGGCGCAGATGAATGAGAAGTACAAGATCTGCGCCATGTACCACACCCACTCCGGCCTGGGCCAGGTAGGCGCGCCCATTTGGGACCTGTGGTACCTGATCAAGGACCTCGATCCGCGATACACGGGCGTGAATTACGACGTGGGCCATGCCACCGTGGAAGGCGGCCTGAGCGGCTGGGTCGACAGCCTTAGCCTGGTGGAAAAGCACCTGCGCGGCATCGCCCTGAAGGATTTCAAGTGGGGTAAGAATGCCAAGGGCGATTGGGTGCCGCAGTGGTGCGCGCACGGCGAGGGCATGGTGAACTTCCCGCGCTTCTTCCAGATGATCAAGGCCGCCAAGTTCTCAGGGCCCGTCCAGATGCATTATGAGTACCCGGGGCTGGGCGGCGCCGATACCGGCAAGGACAAAATCACCATCTCCAAGCAGGAGCTCGCTTCCATCATGCGCCGCGACCTGCAGTTCATCAAAGCCCAGATGCAGAAAGCGCAGTTGCTGTAGGCGCGGATTCCGCTTTCACGCCGAGGTCTTGAACCACCAAGACACCAA
>JAPKYU010000484.1 GCA_026394175.1 Acidobacteriota bacterium
CAGGGGAAGACGCAGAATCGAGGGTGACGGGCCGGCCGTCGGGAAGGCCGCCAGCAGCGGCTGTGGCGGATCTGATAGGCCGCTGCCGGAGCCACCGCGACTCGGGCCGGCTGGCCCGGTTCTTTACTGTCTGAATCGCAGCGTTCCCACAAAGACACCAAAGACGCAAAAACCACGAAGCATTTTGTCTTTGTGCTCCTTGTGTTCTTGGCGTCTTCGTGGTGAAAGGGCCTGTCACCTGCAACCTGCATCAACACAAAGGCTCAGAGCGAACCCAGAAAGGCCTGCAGCTCCGCCGGCAGCGGCACGGATATGTCCATGCTCTCACCGCCTCGCGGATGCCTGAATCGGATGCGGAAGGCGTGCAGGAAGTTGCGATCCAGCACCCCGCCCCGCGCGCCGTACAGAGTGTCGCCGACCACTGGGTGACCGAGGTTGGACAGGTGCACGCGGATCTGGTGCGTGCGCCCGGTATGGATGGCGACTTCCAGCAGGGTGTAGCCGGACAGGCGGCGGAGCACGCGGTATTCGGTCAACGCGGCGCGGCCGGTGCGGCGCCTGGCCGTCATCCGGCGCCGCCGCACCAGGTCCCGCGCGATGGGCGCCGAAATCTTCCCCGCCTCCGGCCGGACGTCTCCCTGCACCAGTGCCATGTAAGTCTTTTCAACGGCGCGCTTCTCGAATTGCCCGGCCAGGGCGCGGTGGGCCTGGTCATTCTTGGCCACCAGCAGCACGCCGCTGGTCTGCCGGTCGAGGCGGTGCACGATGCCGGGGCGCAACTGCCCGCCCACCTGCGAGAGGGCGCCAAAGCGATGCAGCAGGGCGTTGACCAGGGTGCCGGACTGGCGGCCCGCGCCGGCATGCACCGGCATCCCCGCCGGCTTGTTGACCACGACCAGGTCGTCGTCCTCGTAGAGGATGTCGAGGGGAAGGTCCTCGGGGAAGGCGCGCAGGGGCGGCGGCGGTTCCCATTCCACCGTGATGGCTTCGCCGCCGCGCAGCCGGTAGCTGGCCTTGGCCGCAGAGCCGTTCACCAGCACCCGCCGTTTCTCGAGCAGTTGCTGGATGCGCGCGCGGCTCAGCCCTTCCATTTTCTCCACCAGGAACTGGTCGAGCCGCCTGCCGGCGTCGCCCGCCTGGGCCTGAAACTGCCGCTGCATCAGGACCATATTAACCACGGATGAACACGGACGGACACGGATTGCGGCCGACGGCTTTCCGGCTGACGGTTCCAGGCCTTCAGCCTGTGCCCTCGCTGCGCCGTTCCCTGTTCCATTGAGGGGCGTTTAAACGTACAATAGACGGTATGCAAAAGGTTGTCAGCGTTTCGGACCTTCGCCAGAATGCCGCGAAACTGCTGGGCGAGGTGCAGGGCAATCATGACCCGTGCTTGATCCTGAGCCGCTCTCGTCCCGTTGCCGTCCTCATGAGTGCCACAGCATTTGAGGAAATGCAGGAGCGCTTGCGGCGGCTCGAGGAAGCCGAATTGCTGCGGGTCGTCGAAGAAGGCGAAGCGGAATTCCGAGCGGGGAAGGCGCGCCGCCTCCGCTCCTTGAAAGACCTTCGCTGATGAAGCGCCCCATCCGCACCATCTACTTCACTACCCATTTCCAACGAAAGTACCGCCGGCTCTCCCCGTATCAGAAACTGCTGGCAGAGAAGAAAGAAACGATCTTCCGTGCGGATGCATTTGACCCGCGGCTCAGGACCCGTAAGCTGAAAGGCCGACTGGAAGGGCGATGGGCTTTCTCGCTCAGTTCGGATCTGCGAATCGTGTTTCGTTTTGTGAGCGATGACCAGGCGCTGTTTCTCGACGTTGGCGCGCACGATACGGTCTACTGACGCCCGCATCTGCCTCCCATTCCCAGTTTTCTCTTATCCGTGTTCAATCCCGGCGAGTTTCAGGAAGGCCAGCACGCGATCCCACATCAGATCCAGAACATCAAGCAACTGGTGGTCGGAGTCGACGAGCAGCAGCTCGACGTTGGGGCGGCCTTCGGCGAAGCGCTCCGAGAGGCGGTAGTCGACCGCGCCGTCTCTCCGGCCGTGAATCACCAGGGCCGGCTGGCGAACATCGGGGAATTCCTCGTACCGCAGGCCGTCGGCAATGAGGTCGTAAGCCAGGCGGCGCTCGCGCTTCTCGCCGTAGTGATAGACCATGCGCCAGCCGCGCTGCCGCCAGTCGCGCACGGCGTCGGCGTCGTCCGACTCCGCCCAGTGGCGGGCCAGTCCGAAAGCTGGCGCCAGCAGCACCACGACCGGGATTTGCCGCGGATGGCGCGCCCCCGCCAGCGCCGCCAGGTAGCCGCCCATGCTGGAGCCCAGCAGCACGGCCGAACCGCCCGCCAGCAACCGCTCCAGAAACCCCAGTTGCCGGGTCAGCGTGGTGTGCTCGAAATCGCCCTCGGTCAGGTCGGGCAATTCCAGTTGATGGCCGAGTTCCGCGAATCGCGTTCGGAAGAACTGCCCCTTGCCTGATTCCGGCCCCGAGGCGAAGCCGTGCAGGTAAATGAATCTCATAAACGGATATTAACCACGGACGAGCACGGATGAACATCCTCGGCTGTGGGCTGTGGGCTGTCGGTTTCCCGTCAGCCGTCGGCCGGCCGGGTCTTGTATAATCCCATCTCGACCCCATGGCACACGAACTATTCTGGTTTCATTCTCTGGATCAACTGCGGCGCAGGATCGAGGAGCTGGAGCTCGATCTTCGGGTGCGCGAAGACGTCAGCCCGCTGTTGCAGCCGCTGAAGGTCGGCGGCCTCACTCTGCCGAACCGGCTGGTGGTGCTGCCGATGGAGGGCTGTGACGGGCTGGAGGACGGCTCGCCCGCTCAGCTCACCTTCCGCCGTTATCGGCGGTTTGCCGCCGGCGGCGCCGGCCTGCTCTGGTTCGAGGCCACGGCCGTGGCGCCGGAAGCGCGGGCCAACCCGCGCCAGTTGTGGCTCCAGGAAAGCAACGTAGCCGCGTTCGCCTCCCTGGTCGAGCAGACATTGCGGACGGCGCGCGACACCTGCGGGCACCGGCCGCTGACGGTCCTGCAGCTCACCCATTCCGGGCGGTACAGCAAGCCGGGGCGCAAGCCCGCGCCAATCATCGCGCACCACTCGGCGTACCTCGATCCTCGCCAAAGCCTGCCGCCCGATTACCCGCTGATTACCGACGACGAGTTGGAAGGCCTGGAGGACCGCTACGTGGAAGCGGCGCGCCTGGCCGCGCGCGCCGGCTTCGACGCCGTCGATATCAAGGCCTGCCATCGCTACCTGATTTCGGAACTGCACGCCTCGCACACCCGGGAAAACAGCCGCTACGGGGGCGCGTTCGAGAACCGCACGCGGCTGATTCGGAACATCGTGAATAAGGTGCGCGACGCGGCGCCTGGCCTGCTGGTCACCTCGCGCATGAACGCCTACGACGCCATGGATTACCCCTACGGCTTCGGCGTGGACCGCGAGGACGCGTCCCGGCCGGACCTGAGCGAGCCCATCGAGCTGGTGCGATTCCTGAAAGACGCGGGGGCGCCGCTGGTCAACATCACCATCGGCAACCCTTACTACAACCCGCATGTGAACCGGCCGTTCGAGATCCCGACGGCGGGCGCGCCGCTGCCCCCGGAATCGCCGCTGGCGGGCGTGGCCCGCTTCGTCGGCATCGTCCGGCGCATCCAGTCCGAGTGGCCGGGCTTTCCGGTCATCGGCGGCGGCTACTCCTGGCTCCGGCAATTCTTCCCGAACGTTGCCGCAGCCGCGGTCGCCGACGGCTGGGCGACGCTGGTGGGCGCGGGCCGCATGGCGTTCGCTTACCCCGATTTCGCCCGCGACCTGCTGGAGCGCGGCCGCCTGGACCCGGAAAAGGCCTGCGTGGCCTGCTCGGCCTGCACCCAGATCATGCGCGATGGGGGCTGCACCGGCTGCGTGCCACGCGATGCCGCGGTCTACGAACCGATCTACAAAGCCGGGCGCGCCGAAGCGCTCGAGACCATCCTGGAAATGGCCAAGACCTGCCGCCAGTGCAATGACCCGACCTGCATCGGGCATTGCCCGGCGCGGGTGAACATACCGGAATTCGTGGGCCACATCGCCGCCGGCCGGTTCCGCGAGGCTTACGAGACGCTGCGGCGCGCGAACGTGTTGGCCGCCGTCTGTGGTTACGTGTGCCCGGCCGAAACACTGTGCGAGGGGGCCTGCATCAACCAGCACTACGCCGAGGCCGTGCCCATCCGGCACCTGCAACGCTGGGTCAGCCGGAAGGCCGTGGAAGAGGGATGGGCGGCCGAGCCGCGCAGTGGCACAGGCCTTCAGCCTGTGCGAGCTGGGCGTATAGCCATACTGGGCGCCGGCCCGGCCGGCATTGCGGCGGCCGCAACGCTCTCCGCGCGCGGCCACGCCGTCACCGTCTTCGATGGCCGCCCCGCCTCGGGCGGCATGGCGGCGCTTACCATTCCCGCCGACCGCCTGCCCGACGCCATACTGCGGCGGGAAATCGAGGACGTTTTGGCATCCAGCGGCAACGTCACCCGCCGCTTCGGCGTCCGCCTGCACACCGGCTACACCCTGGACCACGTCTTCGGGGAAGGCTTCGACGCCGTCCTGATCGCCCTGGGGCTGGGCGATTCGGTGGCTTTGCCGGGCGCCGCGCAGCCACGCTCCGGCGTGGTTAGCGCGCTTGAGTTTCTGGCGGAGGTCAAGACCGGAAGGGCGGTATCCGGCAGGGTGCTGGTTCTGGGCGGCGGCAACACGGCCATCGACGCCGCGGTGTCAGCCAAGCAGGCGGGCGCCCATTCCGTCTCCATTGTCTATCGCCGCTCGTTTGCCGAGATGCCCGCGTGGCCCAATGAGCGCGACAACGCCATCGCCGCCGGCATCCATTTTCTGATCCTGACCCAGCCGCTCGATTACGTCGTAGATGCCGAGGGCCGCCTGATCGGATTGAAGGTGCTGCGGACGAGCCTGGTGGCCGCGACCGGAGGCGGGCGCGCGGTTCCCCAGGCCATTCCGGGCACCGAGCACGTCATCCCCGCCGACCTAGTGGTGGAAGCCATCGGCCAGCAGGTGGCCAAAGAGCTGCGCGAGGCCATGCCCGGGGTCCGCCTGACCCGCCGCGGCCTGGTTGAAACCGCTCCCGGCAGCCTGGCCACCACGCGCGCCGGGGTGTTTGCCGCGGGCGACATCGTGAACGGCGGAACCACCGTGGTCCAGGCCGTCGCCGAAGGCGCCCAGGCCGCTGGGGAAATGGACGCCTGGCTGTTGTCTGGTGGATGCGCGGGCCGGGAAACGGTACAGTAGGCGTGCGCAATTCATGGCAGGGAGGAATTGGCAATGATCAACCGCAGAGAAGCAATGAGGCTGGTGGCGGGCGCGGCGGTGGCTGGCCGGGCCACCCGCGCCTTCGGGCAGGACGACAAACCGCAAATTCCCGCCGGGCTGTTTGCCGGCAGCCGCGAATCGCTCCGGCAGTATCGCGTGCCGGACTGGTTCCGCGACGCCAAGTTCGGCATCTGGGCGCACTGGGGCCCGGAGTCGGCGCCCGAATACGGCGACTGGTACGCCCGCAACATGTATATCGAGGGGCACCGCCAGTACAAGTATCACCTCCAGAAGTACGGCCACCCCTCGAAGTTCGGCTTCAAGGACGTGATTCCCACTTGGAAAGCCGAGAAGTTCGACCCCAACTACCTCATGGAGCTGTACAAGAAGGCCGGGGCCAAGTACTTCGTCAGCATGGGCGTGCACCACGACAACTTCGATCTGTGGAATTCCAAGCACAACCGCTGGAACGCCGTCCAGATGGGACCGAAGAAGGACATTGTGGGCCTGTTCCGCCAGGCCGCGCTCAAGCAGGGCCTGAAGTTCGGCGTCAGCGAGCACCTGGCGGTCAGCTACCACTGGTTCCAGACCAGCCACGCCGCCGACAAGGAAGGGCAATACAAGGGGGTGCCGTACGACGGCGCCGACCTCAAGTACGCCGACCTGTACCAAGAAGGCCACGAGGTGCCGAAAAACGCAAAAGGCGCCGACGATAACTGGAGCCCGCAAAATGTGTCGGCTGCCTGGAAAAAGAAATACTTCATGCGCATCAAGGACCTCATCGACCAGTACCAGCCCGACCTGCTGTACACCGACGGGCCGATCTTCTTCGAGGAATGGGGCCTGGCTTTCGTTGCGCACCACTACAACCAGAGCGCCCGGCGGCATGGCGGCAAGGTCGAGGTGGTGTACACCAGCAAGCGCAAAGAGGATTCCGAGGTGGGCACCTGCGTGTTCGACGTCGAGCGCGGCGTGGTCGAGTCGATCTGGCCGAATCCCTGGCAGACCGATACCTGCGTGGGCAACTGGCACTACAACAAGGAAGCCAAGTACAAGTCGCCGAAGCTGGTCATCGACATGCTGGTCGATATCGTCAGCCGCAATGGCAACCTGCTGCTGAATTTCCCGCTGCCCTCCAGCGGCGTGCTGGACGAGGAAGAGCTGAAAATCGTGGCCGAGATCACCCGGTGGATGGCCGTCAACAGCGAGTCCATTTACGGCACCCGGCCGTGGAAGATTTTCGGCGAGGGCCCGGCCGGCCAGGCCTCGGCCGGGGACAGCAAGTTCAATGAGAACAAGCGCAAGCTGCTCACGGCCGACGACGTTCGCTTCACCACCAAGGGGCAGACGCTTTATGCCTTCGCCATGGGCTGGCCCGAGCAGGGGACCATGCTGTTCCGGCCGCTGGCCACCAACAGCAAGCAGGGCGTCGGCAAGATCAAGGACGTCCAGATGCTGGGCTTCAAGGGCAAGCTCCGCTGGAGCCAGGACGAGGGCGGGTTGAAGGTGCAGACGCCGCCGGAAAAGCCCTGCGATCACGGCTACGCGCTGAAGATCGCCGGCGCGCTGGCCTGATTTGAACCACAAAGACACGAAGAACACAAAGGGACACAAAGAACAAAACTTGGTGTTCCTTTGTGGCCTTTGTGTACTAATCTGTGAAATCTTGCCGGCTTGGCAACATTTTTTCATGCCGCCAGCTTGACGCCGCTATATTCGCGCAACTCCAGCGCCCGCGTCATTACCGTGCGCCCCTTTTCAGTGATGCGGTACAGACTCCTG
>JAPKYU010000219.1 GCA_026394175.1 Acidobacteriota bacterium
CTTGCGGCTCATGCTGCCCTGCATCTGGCGGATGGATTCGGAGTCGTGCTCCTCCATCCACTGGACCAGCTCGCGGCGCACGCGCTCGGCGTGGTGGATGCCGTGGCGCAGCAGCGCGGAGGTCATCATCGCCACCTTGGCCCCGGCCATCATCGACTTCAGTACATCCATGCCGCTGTGCACGCCGCCGGTGATGGCCATGTCGGCCTTGATGCGGCCGTACAGCGTGGCCACCCAGTGGGTCCGCAGCAGCAGCTCGAAGGGCTGGCTGAGCGAAAGCTGGGGCACCACTTCCAGGTTCTCCAGGTCGAAGTCAGCCTGGTAGAAACGGTTGAACAGGACCAGGCCGTTGGCGCCGGCCTCGTCCAGCCGCCGGGCAATGTTGGGGATGGAGCTGAAGTAGTGGCCCAGCTTGACGGCCAGCGGGATGCGGACGGCGGCGCGCACCTCGGCCACCAACTCGCAGTAGCGCGTCTCCACCTCGGCGCCGCTCATCTCCCCGTCGGTCGGAATGTAGTAGACGTTCAGCTCCAGGGCGTCGGCGCCGGCCTGCTCGATCTTGCGGGCGTACTCGACCCAGCCGCCCTTGGACGAGCCGTTGAGGCTGGCGATGACGGGGATGCGGACCGCTTCCTTCGCCTGGCGGATGTGCTCCAGGTAGGCCTCCGGGCCCAGCCGGTACTGCTTGAAGTCCGGGAAGTAGGAGAGCGATTCGGCGAAGCTCTCGGTGCCGGCCGACAAGGCGCGGTCCAGGTGGTTGGCCTCCAGCGTGATCTGCTCCTCGAACAGCGATTGCAGAACTACCGCCGCGATGCCTGCTTCCTCCATGATGCGGATGTTGCCCACCGACTCCGACAGAGGGGAGGCGGAGGCCACCAGCGGGTTTTTCAGCTCCAGACCAAGATAAGTAGTAGATAACTCCGGCATCACGACTCCTCCTTTTTCTCCGCGCCCGTTTGGGCGCCCGCGCCCGTGGCTTGCGCCGGCTGCGGCTTCTGGCCATCAGCCGGCATCTTCGCCCAGTTGTCGTACAGCTTCCAGCGCGCGTTCACGTCCTCCTGGGCCAGCGCCAGCAGCTCCTTGGCGGCCTTCGGATCGGAGTGCGCCAGCATGGTGAAGCGCGTCTCGTTATACATGTACTTCTCCACCGGCAGGCTGGGCAGCCGGGAGTCGAGCTGCAGCGGGTTCTTCCCCTGCTTGGCCAGCTCGGGGTTGTAGCGGAACAGCGGCCAGTAGCCGGACTGCGTGGCGATCTTCTGCTGCTCCAGGCCGTAGGCCATGTCGTAGCCGTGGGCGATGCAGTGGGAGTAAGCGACGATCAGCGATGGCCCCTTGAACGCCTCGGCTTCGAGGAACGCCTTGACGGTGTGGGCGTCGCCGGCGCCCATGGCGATGCGGGCCACGTAGGCGGTGCCGTAGACCATGGCCATCATGGCCAGGTCTTTCTTGGCCGTCGGCTTGCCGCCGGCCGCGAACTTGGCCACCGCACCGCGCGGCGTCGCTTTCGACATCTGGCCGCCGGTGTTGGAGTAAACCTCGGTGTCCAGCACCAGGATGTTGACGTTGCGGTTGGAAGCGATGACGTGGTCCAGGCCGCCGTAGCCGATGTCGTAGGCCCAGCCGTCGCCGCCCACGATCCACACGCTGCGCTGGACCAGCGAGTCGGCCACCCCCAGCAGGTCGCGCGCCTCGGGCGTATTCGCGCCTTCGAGCTTGGCCTTTAACGCCCGGACGCGCTCGCGCTGCTCGGCGATGCCGCGCTCGCTGGATTGGTCGGCTTCGAGCAGCGCCTTGACCAGCTCATCGCCGACGATCGACGCCAGCTTGCCCAGCAGGACGCGGGCATAATCGGCCTGGGCATCGATGGCCAGCCGCATGCCGTAGCCGAACTCGGCGTTGTCCTCGAACAACGAGTTGTTCCAGGTGGGTCCGCGGCCATTGCCATCGACGCAATACGGCGTGGTGGGCAGGTTGCCGCCGTAGATCGAGCTGCACCCGGTGGCGTTGGCGATCAGGGCGCGGTCGCCGAACAACTGCGTGAGCAGCTTCACGTACGGCGTCTCGCCGCAGCCCGAGCAGGCGCCCGAGAACTCGAACAGCGGCTGCAGAAGCTGCGAGTCCTTCACGTCCTTCAGGTTGAGCACCTGGCGGTCGGTCTCCGGGATCTTCAGGAAAAACTCCCAGTTGGCGCGTTCCGGCTCGCGCAGCGGGACCTGCGACGCCATGTTGATGGCTTTCAGCTTGATCTCGGTCTTGTTCTTGACCGGGCAGGCCATCACGCATAGCTTGCAGCCGGTGCAGTCTTCCGGCGCAACCTGCAGCGTGTACTTGAGATGCCCGAATTCCTTCCAGCGGGCGGGCACAGCCTTGAAGGTGAGTGGCGCGCCGGCCAGGCAGTCGGATTCGTAGACCTTGGCCCGGATGGTGGCGTGCGGGCACACCAGCACGCACTTGCCGCACTGGATGCAGATGTTCTCGTCCCACACCGGGATCTCCAGCGCGATGTTGCGCTTCTCCCACTGCGTAGTGGCCGTGGGAAAAGTGCCGTCGCAGGGCATGGCGCTGACCGGCAGCGAGTCGCCTTCCCCGGCGATGATGGGCGCCAGGGTCCTGTGGACGAAGGCGGGGGCCTGGTCGGGCACCGGCGGGCGAATGTCGAAGCCGCTGGTGACCGCCCCCGGCACCTTCACTTCGTGCAAATGCGCCAGCGCGGCGTCCACCGCGGCGAAGTTCTTCTTCACCACTGCCTCGCCGCGCCGCCCGTAAGTCTTCTCGATGGTGTGCTTGATGGCGGCGATCGCTTCCTCCTTGGGCAGCACGCCGCTGATGGCGAAGAAGCAGGTCTGCATGATGGTGTTGATGCGCGCGCCCATGCCTGTTTCCTTGGCCACCTGGTAGGCGTCGATCACGAAGAAGCGCAGCTTCTTCTCGATGATCTGCCGCTGCACGGTGCGCGGGATGTTGTCCCAGACCTGGTCGGGGCCGTACTGGCTGTTCAGCAGGAAGACGGCGCCGGGGTCGGCGCCCTTCAGCACGTCGATGCGCTCCAGAAACGAGAACTGGTGGCAGGCCACGAAGCTGGCCCGGCTGATCAGGTAGCTGGAGCGGATGGGGCGCGGGCCGAACCGCAGGTGCGAAATGGTGATGGCCCCCGATTTCTTCGAGTCGTACACGAAATAGCCCTGCGCGTAGTTCTCGGTGTCCTCGCCGATGATCTTGATGGAGTTCTTGTTGGCGCCCACGGTGCCGTCGGCGCCCAGCCCGTAAAACAGCGCCCGGGTGACCGCCGGGTCCTCGGTGGAGAACGAGGGGTCGTAGCCCAGGCTGGTGTGCGTCACGTCGTCCTCGATGCCCACGGTGAAGTGGTTCTTGGGCCGGTCTTTCTTGATTTCGTCCAGCACCGCCTTCACCATGGCCGGAGTGAATTCCTTGGACGACAGGCCGTAGCGGCCGCCGATGACGCGCGGCGGCCGGAAAGGAGCGACGCCCGCCGAAATCGCTTCGCTGAGCGCCGTGACCACGTCGGTGTAGAGCGGCTCACCCACCGCCCCCGGCTCCTTGGTGCGGTCCAGCACCGCGATGCCCTTCACGGTGGGGGGCAAGGCCTGGATGAAGTGCTCGACCGAAAACGGCCGGTACAACCGCACCTTCAGCAGCCCGACCTTCTCGCCGCGGCCCACCAGGTACTCGACCGTTTCCTGGGCCGCCTCCGCGCCCGAGCCCATCATCATGACCACGCGCTCGGCGTCGGGCGCGCCCACGTAGTCGAACAGGCGGTAGGGCCGCCCCACGATCCTGGCGAACTT
>JAPKYU010000106.1 GCA_026394175.1 Acidobacteriota bacterium
TATCCCGGCCGTGCCCTGATAAACTCTATTTCCGGTGAAACACAGAAATTGAAAAAGCTGCTCCCCGTTGCGGCGAAATATGGCGCCATGTTTATTCTCTTGCCGGTGACAGATAATGAGATACCGGAGAAAACGACGAGGAGAAAGGAAATCATAAAAGATATATTCCGGACGTCCAGACGTCTTGGATTTTCAAAAGATGACATAGTCGTAGATGGACTCGTCATGACCGTGGCCTCGAACCCCAGGGCTGTGATAGAAACTCTGAAAACCGTCGCCTGGTGCACTGATAGCTTCAAATGCAGAACCGTTCTCGGTCTTTCCAATGTGTCCTTTGGCATGCCTGAGCGAAGGTGGATGAATACTGCATTCCTCGCCATGACACAGGCCGCGGGATTGACCATGGCGATTGCCAATCCTGCCGACAGGGAACTCATGAAAATAAAGATGGCGGGCGACGTGTTCATGCAGAAAGTCAGGGACGCCCTGTCGTATATCCGGTCCACCCGCGGATTGTCGAGCGTGGCCCACAGGTTGTTGCTGTTGGCGCCGGGCTTCAGCCAGACGCAGTCGGTGCCGTCGCCAAAGACGCTGAGTGCGCCGTCGAATGTTTTGTTGGCGATGGCCAGCGCGGAAGCGGAATTGGCGGAGTCGGGGATCACGCGGTCCGAGCCGTGGCCGATCATCATGCCGCTTACCGGCATGTGGTCCATTTCCAGCAGGCGGTCGTAAAAGCCTTCGCGCAGGCCGGGGATGCCGGGAGCGATCTCCACGCTGCGCGCCACCAGACGGGCGGCATCGCGGTAAGCCTCGGCCATGGCGTCCCCGATATAGAGGATCACGTTGCGCGGCGGGTTGGGTGGGCTGAAGGCCTGGATGCCGATGTCGCGCAGGTCGCGCAACGTGGCCCCCGAAGCGCTGATGCTGGCGTCCAGGCGAACGGTGCCCGGCGTGCGGAAGCTGACCAGATCGGCGCGAAAGACGTAGTCGGTGGTGCCGTCGCAGTCCAGATCCGCCTGTCTGGGCCCGCTGAAAAGGTTGCTGATGTCGGCCCCGTTGGCTGTTACCCGGAGCGCGCCCAGGTTGGCGGCCCGGCGGACTTCAATCACCACGTCGAATCGCTGGTCTTCCAGAAAGCGCGCGCGTTCCGGCAGCATGATGTCCAGACGCTGCGAGAACAATTGGGGCGCCAAAAGCAGCAGAAACAGAACGGCAGCGAAAAAAGATTGACGCTTCACAATCAACCTCCGGTTTTTAATTGAGGATTGAGGGTTGTGGATTTCGGATTGAAAATCCGCAATCCGAAATCCGAAATTGAATCACTCATCACTTTCTTATTTCAACTTGCGAACGAGTTGATGAACCTTGCCGATGAGCACTTCTTCCACTTCGGGCGCCCAGGGGCCCGGCTGCCCGTAGTAAATCATCGAAGTCGCCGCCTCGTAGCCGCCCTCCTGGACGACGCGCTTCGAAGCGATGTAAGCGAACACGTCGTTGCAGTATCCGGAAACCCAGAGGCGCTCGGCGCCCAGCTCTTTCTTCAGGCGCAGGTCGTAATCGACGACCACTTCACCGGCCAGCGCCACCATGGTCAGGTCTTTGCCGAAGCGCACAACCTGGATCGGATACGGGTAGGAGGAGGGCAGGCGGCCGTCGCGGTCCAGGATGGCCAGCATGTCGCGGGCGTGCCGCTGCTGGTACACGTCCTTGCTCTTGAGGCGGGCCTGCCACTCCTCACGCGGCGGGGCGGGAGCGAACGGCAGGTTGACGCGGTCGAACACCGGCCGCAGCGGGCCGGACAGAGAGCGCATGCCGCCGGCCAGCACCTTGTCCACCGCGGCGGCCAGTGACGCGCCGTGGGTATCGACCAGGGCCATGGTGCCGCGGGGATCGGGGTTGGCGTCGCCGCCGCAGCCCAGCATGAACAGGGCGGTGACGCCGGGATGCGCGGTCTCGAGGGTCTCCTGCGCCACGCCCGCATAGTCGCTGTGAATCTGGTAGTTGTCGCCGCCCAGGGTGGTGTTGTGGCAGGCGTAGTTGAACAGGACGGCGCGCAGGCGGCCGCCGGCTCCCTCCACCTTCAGCACATCCACGCGGCGGTCCACGGGACCGGCCGGGTTGGGGCTGATCACGTAGCCCGTCTCCTTCTTTGTCCGGCGGTTTACGGCGAAAGGGGCCTCGCCGAAGCCCAGCGAGAGCGTGGCCGGCGCCAGATCCTTCAGGGCCGCTCCCGCCACCTCGACTACCTTGTCCTGCAACGCCGCGGTGTACTCGAGCACGGCGGCGGCCTGCTGGCCGTCGAGCGCGTACATGGAGGTGAGTGACTCGCGGACTACCGGGCCGCTGTGGGTGTGCGACGAGCTGAACAGGATGGCATCGCGCCGCAGGCGGTATTGCCTGCCGATCCGCTCGGCGATGGGCTCGGCGACAGCGCGTGGGAAGCCAAGCAGGTCGCTGGTGACGATCACCACGCGCTGGCCGCGGCGGTCCTCCAGCGCCAGCGCCTTGGCGTACAAGCGCCGCGCCACGCCTTCCGAGGGCTTCTTGCGCGCCGCGAAACCGGCCATCCAGATGGGCTTGGCGGGGGTGATATCGACCGTGGCGACTCCCGCCTTCCATTCGCTGCGCGAGGCGGCGGTTGCCGGCCAGGTGACAGCCGGCAGCAGAAGAGAGAGGCAAAACAGAGGGTATGATCGGCGCATAGGCAGGCGTAGTATATGCTCAGGGCCGGGCGGCCACAAGGGCCGCCCCAACAACCCGGGAAGGCGCCATGGGAAGCGGAACTCGATTGTGCTGCGGGCTGCTGGCCGGCTGCCTGGCTGTGCTTCCGTGCGCCGCCAGCCCCGGTTTGGCCATCGCCGGCCAATCGCAGGGCGGCGGAAAACCCAAGCCCGTCCGGTTGCTGGAACTGCGCGGACAGGTGCTCACGGCGCGGGGCGAGGCGCTGCGGTCCCACTTCGTCATCTGGGTAAACCTGCAAGGGGCAACGACACCGTTCAACACCAGAACCCGCACGCTGGGCGGCAAGTTCAAGTTTACGAAACTGCTGCCCGGAAGTTATACGCTGACGGCGCAGGTCCGCGGGGAGGGGGAGGTCCACCAAACCATTGAAGTGACCCCTGCGCTGGCCGACTCCAAGGACCGCGTGACAGTCAAGGTGATCCCGCGGCCATCCCCGGAAGAGGCGCAGGCCCGCCAGACCGTCTCGGCGCGCGCGCTTTCGATTAGCGGCGCGGCCATCGACGACTACCGGAAGGCTCAACGAGCGCTGGAACGGCGCGACGCCGACGCCGCCATCAAGCACCTGGAAAAAGCCATCGAGCACTCGCCGGCCTTCGTGGAGGCAATCAACCTGATGGGCACCATTTATTACCAGCGGCGGGATTTGAAGAAGGCCGAGCAGGTATTCCGGCAGGCGCTGGCCATCGATCCGCAGGCCTATGAGCCCCTGGTGAACCTGGGCGGCACGCTGCTGGACCTGCGGCGCTACCAGGAGGCGCTCGACTACAACGTGGCGTCGGCCGGGCGGCGCCCCGACGACGCGCTGGCCCATGCCCAGCTTGGCATGAATCTGGCGGCGCTGGGCCGCTACGACGACGCCATCGAATCCCTCAAGAAAGCGAAACAACTCGACCCGGCGCATTTTTCGCTTCCTCAAATCAGCCTGTACCACATTTACAGGCGCCAAGGCCAGATGCAACTGGCGGCCGCCGAACTGGAGGAATTCACGCGCCTGCATCCCGACGACCCGCTGGCCGTCAAACTGCGGGAAGGATTGAAGAAAGTGAACAAGCAGTAAAGAAAACGGGGCGCAGCGTCAAAGTGCAAGCCCGGCGTCGGCGGGCACATCCAGGCCGGCAGATTCGCTCTCCAGATATTTCGGATAGGCGGCGGCGGCGATCATGGCGGCGTTGTCGGTGGACAGCGCGGGGCTGGGGAAATAGACCGGCATGGCGTCGGCCGGCGGCAGGCGGCGGAAACGCCGGCGCAAAAGCGAATTGCACGCCACTCCCCCGGAGACAATCAGCGAGCGCACATCGTGTTGGCGTGCGGCGGCCACGGAGCGCGACACCAGGTCTTCGACCACCGCCGCCTGGAAGCTGGCCACCAGGTCGAGCGTGCGGCGGCTGCACATCCGCAGATACCATTCCAGCGGAGCGGCGGGCTGTGTTCGAAGCGCCTCGCGCCGCGGCTCGATCTCTTCGGCCATGGCCTGGGCCTGCACGTAGCGAAGCACGGCGGTCTTGATCCCGCTGAAGCTGAAGTCCAGGGGATTGCCCTTGGTCTTGGGCGGCGTGAAGCGCACCGCGGCAGCGTCGCCGTGGGGCGCCAGGCGGTCGATGATGGGGCCGCCGGGGTAGCCCAGGGCCAGCAGCTTGGCGACCTTGTCGAAGGCCTCGCCGGCGGCGTCGTCGCGCGTCTTGCCCAGCACCGTGTACTGGAAGCGGTTGCCACTCCGCCCGGCCAGCAGCGTCATGGTGTGCCCGCCGCTGACCACCAGCGCCAGCGCCGGAAATTCGATTTCGGCGCCCTGCCGCATCCCTTCTTCCAGCAGGACGGCGTGGATGTGTCCCTCCAGGTGGTTGACGGGGATCAGCGGGATGCGCAGCGACAGGGCCAGCGCCTTGGCATAAGTCAGGCCCACCAGCAGCGAGCCGACCAGTCCGGGGCCGTGAGTGACGGCAATGGCCCGCAGATCGCGCAGGCTGCAGCCAGCCTCCACCAGCGCCTGGCCCACGACGGGTACGATGGCGCGCAAGTGCTCGCGCGAGGCAAGTTCGGGAACGATGCCGCCATACGGCCTGTGCGTGGCCACCTGGGAGGCGACCACGCTGGAAAGCAGGCGCGCGCCGTCTTCGACTACCGCGGCCGCCGTTTCATCGCAGGAGGATTCGATGCCCAGGATGCGCACGCCCACATCAGTATTGTACCGGAGGCTGTGGGCTGTGGGCTGTAGGCTGTGGGCGCCAGGTAGTGAATCGCTCCCGGTTTCTGCCCACAGCCTACAGCCCACAGCCTACAGCCGCTTTGTTTTATGCTACATTGAGTAGTCGGAGAGCCGTGCCGAGGCAGCGACAGACTTTGCCCAACTTTGCCGCGTTTTTTGATCTTGCCAAGAGCAAGGTGCTGGCCGTTCAGGAGTTCACGCTTCTGGGCCTGCGGGCTTTCCGGAACGTCTTTGGCCGCCCGCGCTACCTGGCCGATACCCTGATCCAGATGGACGTGATCGGGGTGGGCTCGCTTCCCATCATTGTGCTGACCGGGTTTTTCACCGGCGCGGTGCTGGCCCTGCAAACCTCGAAAACGCTGCAGACCTTCGGCGAAGTCACGCTGACCGGGCAGGTGGTGGCGCTCTCGCTGGTGCGCGAACTGGGTCCGGTGCTGACGGCGCTGATGGTCGCCGGCCGCAACGCCTCGGGCATGGCCAGCGAGATCGGGTCCATGCTGGTCAGCGAGCAGATCGACGCCATGCGGGCGCTGGGCACCGATCCCAGCAAGAAGCTGGTGACACCGCGGTTGGTGGCCACCGTCAGCATGCTCCCGCTGCTGACGATCATCTCGGACTTCGTGGGCGTGACCGGCGGATTCATGGTCTCGTTTTTCATCATCCGCATGGATCCGGTCCAGTATTGGACGACCGCCTACCAGTCGCTGCACTTCGAGGACGTATTTCAGGGCATGATCAAGCCCTTTATCTTCGGCTACATCGTGGCCATGGTGGGCTGCTATTTCGGGTTGACGACGCGCGGGGGCACGCAGGGCGTGGGACGCTCGACCACCCAGGCGGTGGTGGCCGCCTCGGTGCTCATTCTGACCACCGATTTCTTCATAACGAAATTGCTGCTGGCATTGCTGGGATGACCGAAGCCCGCCCCGACCAGACCGTTCTGGAGTTCGAGCACGTCTACCTGGTGCTGGACGACAAGCCGGTGCTGCGCGATGTCAGCTTCCGGCTGGTCCGCGCCGAGACCAAAGTGATTCTGGGGGCGTCGTCGTCGGGCAAGTCGGTGCTGTTGAAGACGGCGCTGGGCCTGTTCCGGCCCGATTCCGGACGCGTCGCCGTCTTCGGCCGGGACATCACCGGCCTGCGCGAGGAAGAGTTGTATCCCATCCGGCAGCGCATCGGGATGGTCTTTCAGGAGGGGGCGCTGTTCGACTCCATGACCGTTTACGGCAACGTGGCCTACGTGTTCCAGGAGGACCGGGCGCTTCCGGCCGAGGAGGAAGAGGAGCGGGTGCGGCGGGCGCTGCGGTTCGTGGGGCTGGAAGAGGCCATCGAGAAACTGCCGTCGGAGCTGTCGGGGGGGATGCGGCGCCGCGTGGCCATCGCCCGAGCTTTCGTCGGCCAGCCCGCGCTGATGCTCTACGATTCGCCGACCGCCGGCCTGGACCCGCTGACCGCCCAGTCCATCATCACCCTGATCGTGAAGCTGGGCGACCTGGAAGACGTCAGCGGGCTGGTGGTGACGCACCGGCTGCAGGATGCCGGCGTGATCGCAGACTATTTCTACGACCCGGAGTCCGAGGGTTTGCTGCCGGCCCATTCCAACGGGCGCGACTACGACACCAAGACGTCGGTACTGGTGCTGCGCGAGGGGCAGGTGGTGTTCGACGGGGCCCGCGACGAAATGTTTCGCGCCCGCGATGCCTACATCAGGAGATTCATTGGGTGACCTGAGAAGAGACCTGGGACCTGAGACCCAGGACTCAAGTCGCAGGTCCCAGGAATGAAGGGAGGAACCATGGCTTCCAAACAGCTCGCTTGGACCCAGTTGAGAGTTGGCCTGCTGGTGATCGTCAGCCTGACCATTTTCGCCGTTTTTATTTTCCTGATCACGGGCGAAGGGTTC
>JAPKYU010000586.1 GCA_026394175.1 Acidobacteriota bacterium
GGCCTTGCGCGCCGGATACGTCCCGGCCGCCACGGCCACAATGGCCAGGGCGCCGAAGGCCACCAGCCCGGCGCCCGGCGTCAGAACCAGCCCGGCGAAGTACGAGCCGGAGGGGATGACGGCGCGCGAGGCGGCGCTCAGCGCCACTGCGGCCCCTAATCCTGCCAGGCCGCTGATCGCCGTCAGCACCACCGCTTCCAGGAAGAACTGGTGGAGGATGGCGCGGCGGCTGGCCCCCACCGCCATGCGCACGCCGATCTCCCGCGTCCGCTCGGTCACCGAAACCAGCATCACGTTCATGATGCCGATGCCGCCCAGCACCAGGCTGACAACGCCCACCGTGCCGAGAAACAGGCCCATGCCCTCGGTCATGCTCTGGAACAGCTTGGTCTGCTTGGCCGTGTTCCAGATGAAGACGGCGTCCTTGTCTTGCGGGTCGAAGTTATGACTGCGGGCCAGCGCCCGCCGGATTTGGCCTTCGGCCCGCTCGTGCTCGCGCGGGTCCGCGGGGGTGGCGATAATCTGATCCACGGTGTACTTGCGGCCGCTGGCCCGGTCGGGAAAATCGCGCATGGCCGCGCGGAAGGGGATGAACACCTGGCTGTTGTCCGGTCCGTTGTAGTTCGAGTCCTGGTCCTTCTTGGCCAGGTAGCCGATGACCATGTAGGGAAAACTGTTCAGGTGAACGGTGGCGCCGACCGGGTTACGGGCGAAAAACAACTGCGTCTTCACGTCGAAGCCCAGAACGGCAACGCGGCGGGCGTCGGCTTCGTCATTGTCGTTCCACAGGCGGCCGTCGGCCAGCCCCAGGCTGCGGATGTCGGCGTAGGGCGGCAGCGCCCCGGTCACCAGAAAGCGCCCGCTGTTGTGCGGCGAGCGGACCAGCACGTTGCCCCAGCCCTCCTCCGGGGTCACCACCGCCAGGCTGGGGCACTGCTGGCGCAGCAGGTCGCCGTCGGAATCCAGCAGGAAGATGCGGCGGCCGGCGCGTTCCCCGCCCGCCTGCCGCGAGGTGACTCCGCCCCAAACGATCATGATGTCCTTGCCCAGCGTGTCGGCCACCTGTTTCTGTCCGATCGTCATCCCTTCGACGGCGGCCATCATCAGGATGATCGACACGATGCCCCAGGCGATCCCGAACATGGTCAGGAAGCTCCGCAGCTTGTTGGCCATCAGGCTGCGCCAGACCTGGGCGAAGAGTTCCCGTACCGTCATGTGTCCATTGGTTATACGAGCCAGGCGGGAAATCGTTCCGGGAGATTTTTCAATAGGCGCGTCGGAACAAATGGCGGCGGACGACCTCCCAGATTGCCATATAATCGCCGCAACGGATTTGGACCAAACGGGTGAAGGCGATGCACTTACCGAAAGGCTGTTAGGGGCCCTGCTGGGCAGGAGAAGCAAGGCATGCCCTCTTTTTCCGTTGGCGTCGACGTGGCATGGCAAGTCGCTGCAGCCGAAGCGGCGGGAGCGCAGTACGAATTCATCGAACCCTTTCACCTCTTCATCGGCTTGTGCAGCGTCGAGAAGTTCCTGACTGCCGAGGC
>JAPKYU010000627.1 GCA_026394175.1 Acidobacteriota bacterium
GACTACCATCGCCACCACAAAAAGAAACAATACAAAGCGTGCAATCCGGGTCATTTCTCCTCCCCCTGTTTTTTCCAAATCATTATACGCGGGCCAAAGCAGGGCCGAGTACAGACAAATGAAAGGGCGGGATGGGAGCCCGGGCGTCCTGGCCGCGCTCCCGATGGAACCGGTTGCTTCGGAACGGCGTCTTGGATTGATGTACTATAGAACGAACGTCTTATGTTCCGTCTTCCATGTCTGTGTCTGGCCGCGTGCTTGTTAGCCGGGGCCACCCTGTGGGCGGCCGACCCGCCGGCCAAGGTCGCCTTTTTCCCGCTGAAGGACATCAAGCCCGGCATGAAGGCAGTGGGGCGGACCGTGTTCAACGGCTCGACCGTCGAGGAATTCCAGGCCGAGATCCTGGGCGTGCTTCCCAATATCGCTCCCAGGCAGAGCGTCATCCTGGTGCGGCTGTCGGGCGGCCCGCTGGAAAAAACCGGCGTAATGGCCGGCATGAGCGGCAGCCCCATCTATATCGACGGCAAGCTGGTGGGCGCCGTGGCGCTCAGCTTCGCGTTCTCGAAAGAGCCCATTGCCGGTGTCACGCCCATCGAGCAAATGGCGGAAGTGCTGGAGAAAGGCGCGCCGGCGGTGACGCCGCCCGCCCTGAAAGTGGAACTCCGCAGCATTCCCACGCTCGAGGGCAGCGAGCCGCGTCTGGCGGCCCTGCCCGCCAGCCTGCTGCCCGCCGCAGCCGACGAAGGCCTGTTGCTCTGGCCCGGCCAGCCGCGCATGATGCAGATCGCCACGCCACTGGTCCTTTCCGGGTTTACGTCGCGCGCTTTGGAGCAGTTCGCACCGCAGCTTCGGGCGCTCGGCATGGTTCCCATGCAGGGCGGCGGCGGATCGCCGTCACTGGACGACGTTGCGGCCCAACCCTCGGCCGCCGACGCCAGGGATCTGGTTCCGGGTTCGATGATCAGCGTGCAACTGATCCGCGGCGATCTGGGCGTGAACGCCGACGGCACGGTCACCTACCGCGACGGCGATCGCATCTACGCTTTCGGGCACCGCTTCCTGGCCTCGGGGCCGACCGAGATGCCGTTTGCGGCCTCCCGTGTGATCACCCTGCTGCCCAACACCGCCAGTTCCTTCAAGATCTCGGTTCCGGGCGCGCTGTTGGGCGCCATCCGGCAGGACCGCGCGTCGGGCGTTCTCGGTGTCATCGGGGAGAGGCCGCAGATGATTCCGGTTGGCATCCGCGTCGAGTCCAGCCGCAGCAAGGAAATGAAGTACCGGTTCGAGATCGTGAACGACCGCTACCTGTCCCCCTTCCTGTTGCAGATGGCCGTCTTCGGTTGCATCGATGCCACCGAGCGGCTGTTGGGCGAATCGTCGCTGGCGGTGCGCGGCGACGTCAGCCTCACCGGCCTGCCCCCGGTGCGCATCGAGAACCTGTTCTCGGCCGACGCCAACGCGCCCATGCTGGCCGCGCAAACCACCGCGGCCCCGCTGCTGCTGCTGCTGCAAAGCGGCTTCCCGGGCGTGAACATCAAGAGTATCGACCTGGAAATCACCTCGACCGACGAGCGCCACGTGCTCACGCTCGACCAGGTCTGGAGCAGCAAGCGCGAAGCACAGCCGGGCGAGAAGATCGAGATCACGGCCGTGCTGCGCGGCGACAACGGCCAGGAGACGGTCAAGAAGTACCCGCTGGAGATACCCCCCAGCCTGGGCCCCGGCCCCCTGCAGATTACGGTGGCCGACGGCAATTCGCTGAACCTGGGAGAGACGCGCGAGCTGGCGGGCGGCTATCCGCCGCGCTCGCCGGCCGAGTTGGTGACGGCCATCAACAAGCTGCGCAAGAACAACCGGCTTTACGTGCGGCTGTCGCGCCCGCAGACGTCCTTCCTGCTGCACGGCGTGCAGTTCCCGTCGCCGCCCCCGTCGCTGGCCCGGGCCATGGCCGGCGAGCCCTTTGTGAGCACCAACATCGCCACCTCGCAGCAGTCCACGCTGGCCGAGACGGAGACGGAGGCGCTGCCCGCCGTGGTGGCCGGCCAAAAGACCATTACCGTAACCGTGAAGTATTGAATGTGATTGCCACAAAAACACCAAGAACACAAAGTTCCACAAAGAAATCTCTTTGTGAGTCTTTGTGTTCCTGGTGTCTTTGTGGTGAGAAAGAAGCAATGAAAAGATTTGTTCTCGCTGTGGTAACGGTTCTGGCTTTCTGTTCTCTGGCGGCCTTTGCCGGCGGCACGGCCTTCTGGCAGATGGACACCTTCGCCGAGTTTGCCCGCGGCAAGCTGACCGGCATTTCCTTGAGCCGCGAGGGCCGGCTGTCGCTGGCGCCGCGCCTGCGGGAAGTGTTCTCCAGCGACCAGGCCCTGGTGTGGACCGTGGCGGGAGACTCCGCCGGCAACGTCTACCTCGGCACCGGCCACTCGGGCAAGGTCTACAAGCTGGACGCCCAGATGAAGGCCAGGGAGTTCTTCGACGCCGCCGAGCCGGACGTCTTCGCGCTGGCCGTCGATGGCCAGAACAACGTCTATGCCGGCACCTCGCCGGACGGCAAGGTGTACAAGATCGCGCCCGACGGAAAACCGAGCGAGTTCTTCAATCCCCAGGCCAAGTACATCTGGGCGCTGGCGGTGGCGCCCGACGGCACGCTGTATGTGGGCACCGGCGACCGCGGCCGCATCTACCGCGTCTCGCCCGCCGGACAGGGCAGCCTGTTGTTCGATACTCGGCAAATGCACGTGATGAGCCTGGCGCTGGGGACTGACGGGGCCTTGATCGCGGGCAGCGCTCCGAACGGCCTGCTCTACCGCATTTCGCCGCAAGGCAAGGCCTTCGTGCTGTACGATGCGCCGCTGGCCGAAATCCACAGCGTAGCCATCGCGCCCGACGGCGCCATCCTGGTTTCGGCCATGGCCGCCGGCGCGCCGAAACCGGCGTTGGGGATGGGGACCGGCGTGAATGTGATTGCCGGCGGGCCGGCCGCGCCCATGACCATCACCATTCAGGCCTCTGAAGACAGCCCGAAGGACAAGGAAGACAAGCAAAAGTTCGACAAGGACAAGAACAAGGAGGCGCGCGAGGCGGCGGAAAAGGCCGCGGCCGCCGCCGCCGCCCTCACCCCGCCCCTGCCCGCCGTGGACTTCACGGCCGGCACGCGCAGCGCCATCTACCGCGTGGCGGCTGACCACACCGTCGAGACGCTGTGGAGCTCGCGCGATGAAAGCGCCTACGATGTGCTGCCGTCACCCGGCGGCGCCTTGTTCTCCACCGATGAGCGCGGTCGCATCTATTCCGTGGACGACCGGAAACAGGTGACCCTGCTGGTCAGCACCAACGAGGAGGAAACCACGCGCTTGCTGCGCCGCGGCAGCTACGTGCTGGCGGCCACCGCCAATCTCGGCAAGCTGTTCCAGTTGGATACGGCGCCGGGCACGAGCGGCTGGTATGAATCCCCGGTAAAGGACACGCGCAGCATTTCCCGCTGGGGCAAGCTGCACTGGCGCGCGCAGATGGAGGCGGGCGCCGAGATCCAGTTCTTCGTCCGCAGCGGCAACTCGCCCAACCCCGATCCCACCTGGAGCGAGTGGGCGCAGACCACGCCGGTGAAAAGCGCCGGCGGCCGCCCAGACTTGTTCGACGAGCAGATCGACAGCCCGCCGGCGCGCTACGTGCAGTGGAAGGCCAATTTCAAGTCGTCGGGCGGCCGTTCGGCTACGCTGGAGGAAGTTTCGGTCGCCTACCTGCCGCAGAACCGGGCACCCATCATCCAGTCGGTCAGCGTGGCCCCGGCGGCTGCGGTGGGCCGCTCGCGCTCGGCGGACAGCGCGGCCTCCACGCCGGGAATCGGCGGCACCGAGCCCATGGTTGTGGTGGTGGACGACACCGGCGGCAGCAAGAACGTCACCGGCCCCGCCGGTACGGTGTCCGGCGAACCACCCCGCTCCGGCGCCGCCCAGCCCACCATCACCATTTCCTGGCAGGCCGAGGATCCCGACGGCGACCCGCTGACCTTCGATGTCTATATCCGTGGTGAAGGCGAGAGCCGGTGGCGGCTGCTGAAAGACGACGTGCGGCAATCGCGCTACCAGCCCGATCCGGAGACGCTGCCCGACGGCAAGTACCAGGTGCGCGTGGTGGCTTCCGATGCCGAGGCCAACCCGCCGGGAAGCGCGCGCACCGCCGAGCAGCTCAGCGCGCCATTTCTGATTGACAACACGCCGCCCGTGGTGCGCGTGCTGAAGCAGGAGCGCACGGCAGCGGCCGCGGAAGTCCGCTTCGAGGTCGCCGACGCCGCCTCGGTGCTGCGGCGGGCGGAGTACTCGCTGGACGCCGGTCCCTGGAGGCCCGTCTACTCCGAGGACGGCATCGTCGATTCCCGCCTCGAGACCTTCCTGATCCGCCTCGATCAGCTCCAGCCCGGCGAGCACGTCATCGTGCTTCGCTCCTACGACATGGGCAACAACGCCGGCATGGGCAAAGCCGTCCTAAAATAGGTTCCAGGTTTCAGGTTCCAGGTTTATGATGCCGTTGGAACCTGGAACTTGGAACCTGCAACGATGGTTTTCCTGATTGGATTCATGGGGAGCGGCAAGACCACGGTGGGGGCGGCGCTGGCCCGCCGCCTGGGAACCCGCTTCATCGATCTGGACGCACTCATCGAGCTGGCGGCCGGCTGCTCGATCGCCGAGATCTTCGACCACCAGGGCGAGCCGGCATTCCGTGAACTGGAGCACCTCGAGCTGCGCAACCTGCTGGCCAAGCCGCGCAATAAAGCATACGTCGTGGCTCTGGGCGGCGGGGCCTTCGCCCAGCCGCGCAACCTGGAACTGATCGAGCAGGCGGGCGCGGCGGTGGCCTGGTTGGACGCTCCGCCCGAAGTGCTGCTGGAGCGCTGCCGGCAGCACCCCACCGCCCGCCCGCTGGCTCGCGACCCCGACGCCTTCCTCAGACTCTGGCGCGAGCGGATACCATTCTATGAACGGGCCCGCCTGCGGGTTGACGCTACGCTCCCGGTCGCCGATGTGATAGAACAAATTCTCGCGCAACTGAAGGAGAGCCAGCGGCGATGATGCCTGCCACTCAGCCACCAAGAACAGTCTTTTGTTTTCTTTGTGCCCTTTGCGTTCTTTGTGCCTTTGTGGTGAATGGCTCCGCTCAGGTTGGGGTGGAGCGGGGCGTGTTCCATATTACGTTGAACGGGAAAGAGATCGGCACGGAACGCTTCGAGATCGCACCCACCAACCAGGGCCTCCGCGCCACCGGCGAACTGCAGATCACGCAGCCGGAGGTCGGCCGCGTGGTCGAGACAGCCACGCTGGTGCTGGCCGGCGGCAACGAGCCGAAGCACTATGAGCGGATCCAGAAAGCGCCCAAGCGCGGTTCGGTCACCATGACGTACACCGGCGAGACAGCCGCGGTCCATTACGTCACGCCCGACGGCCAGATTCAGGACGTGGAATTCAAAGTTCCCAAGAACGTGCTGATTCTGGACACCAATTTCTTCCACCACTACACCTTCCTGGTGCGCCACTACGATTTCCTGCAGGGCGGGCGGCAGCACATGACCGTGCTGGTGCCGCAGGAGGGATTGCCCGGCGTGGTCACGGTCGAGTACGCAGGTCCCGACCAGTCCCTGAGGAAGCTTCTGGCCCACACCGACCAGCTCGACATCGAGTTGTGGACCGACGATGCCGGCCGGGTGATGAAACTGCGGGTGCCCGCCGCCAACGTCGAAGTCACCCGCGAAGCGAAGTAGGTCGCGGGTTACAGCCGCGTCGCCTCGCCGGGCGGTCCGCACCAAAAGCCAGGCATATCCTGTTTTCACGCCGCAAACGTCTATGACGCCTCTCGGATGGTGTTTGGTGCGATAATGCCGAACCATCGAGGAGGCTTGGCCGACCATGAGCATCAAGTTCCTGCACACCTCGGACTGGCAAATCGGGAAGCTGTTCGGTTCGATTCCCGAGGAACCGAGGGCGTTGTTGGGCGCGCAGCGTTACAAAACAGTGGAGGCCATTGCCCGCCTGGCCGCAGATCGGGAGGTCGAAGCGGCGTTGGTGGCGGGCGACATCTTTGAGACCAACACGGTTAAGGACGAAACAATCGTTCGCATGCTTGAAGCCATGCGACCCTTTCCGGGGCCGTGGGTTTTGCTTCCGGGGAACCACGACCCGGCTCTGGCGGAATCGGTGTGGACGCGGCTGCAGCGTTTCGGCTGCCGTCCGAACGTCGTTCTGGCCCTTTCCCCGGAACCGCTGTTGCTGGCCGACGGCCGCCTGGCGGTACTGCCCGCACCGCTCGTGCGGCGCCATGACGCGCGCGACCTGACCGAAGGCTGGCCGGACATTAATACTCCTGGGTCGGCGATTCGCGTCGGCCTGGCCCATGGGTGCGTTGAGGAGCGGCTGCCGGAAAGAGGCGAATCCCTGAACAGTATCCCGGCCGGCCGGCCCGACAGCGCCCGGCTTGACTACCTCGCGCTGGGCGACTGGCACGGCACGTTCCAGGTCGGCCCGCGCGCCTGGTACTCGGGAACGCCGGAGCCGGACGGCTTCAAGCAGAACGACCCCGGCAACGTACTGCTTGTCTCGGTTGCCACGCCTGGTGAACCGCCGTTGGTCGAGCGGATTCCGGTTGGCCATTACCGGTGGCATAAGTTGAGCTTCAGCGTGCTACCCCATCCGGATCTGGCCGCGCTGGAAGCTCCATTGAGCGGCTTGGGAGAACCATGGGACCGACACGTGGTCTCACTGCAACTAACCAGTCGCGCGCCTTGCTCGACGAAGTTCTGACCCACTGGGGAGGCCGCTTTCGCTGGCTCGCGCTCGATAGTGAAAAGCTGATCCCCCAGCCGACCGAGGATGACTTGGACCGGATCGATAAGGCCGGTTTCGTACGCGCGGCGGTCGAGAAACTGCGCAGCATCGAGACCGATCCCAGCAATCACGATGGCATCCATGCCCGCGACGCGCTTGTGAGACTCTACTCCGCATTCGTTGGGAGGGAGCGGGAATGATCATACGGCGTCTCGAAGTCCGCAATTTCCGGAAGCTAGCCGGCCCGGTGGCGCTGGAGGGGCTTGGGCCGGGGCTGACCGTGGTCGTCGGAGACAACGAAGAGGGCAAGTCAACGCTGCTGCAGGCACTCCGCAGCGTTTTTTTCGACCGCCACAATCTAGGCGGCGCGGTGGCCATGGGCTTCCTGCCGTACGGTTCGGAGGTGCGTCCAGAAATCAGCGTGGAGTTCGACCTGGGCGGCGGGCACTACCTGCTGCGCAAAGCCTTTTGCCAGAGGCCGGAGGCAGTACTGCAAATGCCCACCGGCGTGGCGACCGGGCCGGCCGCCGAAGAGAAGCTCCAGGAACTGCTGCGCTTCAGCCAACCGGGCCGGGGCGCTTCCGGCGAGGAGCACCAGGGCGTCTGGGGGTTGTTCTGGGTGGAACAGGGGAAGGCCTCTGCTCCTTTGGCGCAAAACGATCGCAGCCGATTGACGCTGCGGGCGACGCTGGAAGGCGAAGTCGGCGATGTGCTCGGCGGGCGGCGGGGCCAGCAACTGCTCACGCGCATCGGCGAGGAGTACCAACGGTTTTTCACCGCTGGCGGCAGGCCCCGCGGCGACTATGCCGAGGCGGGCAAGCGTGCGGCCGCACTCGAAGCCGAGCTAAACGGCGTCGAGATGGAACTGCGCCAGCACGATGAAAAGGTAGATCGGCTGCAGCGAGGCATGGAGGCCCTCGCGCGGCACCGAACCGACTGCACGCTGGAGAAAGCGAACACGGAAGTCCAGGCCGCCGAGCAGGCCCAGCGCCAAATCGAGCAATTGGAGCAGACGCTCAAGAAGAGCGATCAAGCCGCGACCGTCGCCCAAGCGAAATTCGACCTGGCACTTGCGAACTTCAAGCAACGCGAACAGCTTGTGGCAACCGTCACCCGCGCCCGAGCGAGCAAGGAGACGCTGGCCGGGCAGTTGAGAGGGAAATCGTCGGCCGTTGGGCTACTCGCGCAGCAGGCAGCAACCCAGGCCGCGGCCGCCAAGCTGGCACACGACTTGGTCGAGCAGTCCGACCAAGGGCTGAAATCAGCGGATCGGGCACTCCGGCTCGCACGGCTGCACCAGGAACTCGAAGGGCTGAGAACTCATCTCGACCGGGCGCGTGAGGCGGGGGAGGATCGCGATGGGGCGCTCGCCAACGCCAGGGCCATCGCCGTGGACGACAAGGATCTCAAGCACCTCAAGAAGCTCGAAGGGGACAAGGCGGTGGCCGAGCAACAACTGACCGGCGTCGCTACCAACGTGGATATCGAACCGGAGCAGGGACAGACTGTGCGAATCGGCGACAAGGATCTGGCGCCGCCGTACCGTCTTCGCCTGACGGAAGTCACGCGCCTGGATTTTCCCGGCTGCGCCCGCATCACCGTCTCTCCGGGCGGCGACCTGGAAGAGTTGCGCGCCCAGGCCCAAGGAACTGACGCGAAGTTGCGGCGGGCGCTCGGCGACCTCGGGTTCGCCGGTACGGCAGCCGCCGAGACGCGATTAGCGCACAAGAAGCAACTGCTCACTCAAGCCGACCAGCACCAGGCCCTGCTGCTTGCCCACGCGCCCAAGGGCCTCGAGGAACTTCAGAACCAGGTCACGACCCGAGAGATGCAAGCGGCGGAGTTACGGGAGCGGGGGGCAGTTGCGTTCGCTTCCATCGAGAAGGCTGCCGAGACGTTCAGGCAAGCCGAGGAAGAGAAATCGGCGGCTGATCGTGCCGCCGCCGATACCAGCCGGAAGCTGGAGGAGGCGACCAGCGAACTGAACACGGCACGCCAGGAGCTTGCCAAGGTGGAGGGCGAGAGTCGGAAGGCAGAGGAGCAACTCGAGGCCTTCGAGCAAGAACTCAGCAAAGCCCGGGACGAAGAGACCGACGGGCGACTCCGGGAGGCGCGCGGTGAAACGCGCGACCGCTTGGACGAGGCCAAGGCCGCGTCCGATGCAGTCAGGCTGAAACTGGAGCGGGCCGAGCCGGGAACCGTGGCCCTGCGGTTAGAAAAAGCGCGGGCGG
>JAPKYU010000385.1 GCA_026394175.1 Acidobacteriota bacterium
GGCCCCGGAGGAAGCCCTGCGGTTTCTCTTGGAACACTCCGGCAAGAGGCCCGCGGACCTGCGTCCTGTTTTCGAGCAGCGCAGCCACGTCAGCGAGGCCCTGAACGGCAAGCGCAGGATCAGCGCCGAGCAAGCCCGGAAGCTGGCGGGGATATTCAGCGTCAACCCGGGCGTCTTCATCTGACATTGCGGATTGCGAATTCCGGATTGCGGATTGGAGGCTTGACGCGTCGGGACCTCGCCTTCGGCCATCTGCCGTGGGCAGGGTCAGGGAGTGGTGGTGACAAACCTGCCGGTCGCTGACCGACACCAGCGGTACAAGCTTCCATCAGATGTGACGACGAGGGCGGACTCCAAGGGCCTCGAACAGCCTGTCATGCTCGCCCGACTCGACAGCGTCTTCGACCATCCGGAACAGTGTCACCTCTGCGTTGGACAGCCTTCCGGCTCGGACGCGCGCTTGGGCCTACTGGTATAGTTTTCTTCAGAGAAATTCGACCCGCCCGTGCATCTCCTCCGCTGTCATCAGGTCATGGATCAGAAGGAGCCGCCGAAGCATTCCGCCGATTGTGAGTTTGCCTTGCTGGCAATAGGCAATTCCTGCGTGGGCAATTCCTCCGTCGTGAAGACGAAGAAAATCTGCGTCCTGCGTTACCAGTACGCGCCCGGATTCAGCCGCGAAGGACAACTGTTCCTGGTCTCGAACCGCGACGAGACCCATCTCAGCAGCGCAGGTCACATCAATGCCGCGTCGGCGCAAACTGGCCGCGACCCCGAACGGGACATGCTCGTCCAGGTGGAAGCGAACGCGAACCGTCAAGGCGTTTCCTCGGCCTGCCGATGGTTCAACTTCGTCCTCGTCGCCAGGAGAGAGGAGGCGTTATGGCCGTACTGCTCGGCCTGTGTTCGCTCGGCCCGAATCTCCTCTTGGATCTCCTCCCGGTGGTCGAAGTAATAGGCCAGGGCAGCGTGCACTTCGGCGAGAGTGAGGGACGGAACTTGGGAAACGATCTCGTCGGGCGCTAGACCCTGATGCTCGTGCCACAGGACAACGTCGAGCACGCGCACACGGTGGCCCGCGATGGTGGCTCGTCCCCCGCAGACACCCGGTAACCTGACGATCCGTTCTTCGGTGGAGGCTGCCATGGCCCCAGTATACCCGAATGGGGCTTGGGAGGGTCTCGTCCTTGCGGCCAAGAGGGGCCGGTCCAAGTGTGGCGGCGAGAGGGGGCTCCTACTGGCGATCTATGCGGAGGAGCCGGCGTCACTGACCTCATCTGAAGCGCGGCTGACGCCCCTCACTCAGCCGCGATCAGTTCGTGTGTATCTTCTCCCGAACCCATCCGCGAATGAGTTCCGCCTCCGCAACGCCCCTGGCTTTGGCAATCTTTTTCACGGCTTCGGCTTCCCTCGATCCCAGGTTCAGCGGAATCACCGTCTGCCGCTCGAAAACTGGCTCGGTGACCTCCTCTAATTGGCCTTCAAAATCCGTAAGGTCGTGCGCGTCCCCAAAACGGGCCAGTTCTTGGATCGAATCGGTCTGTGGCAATCGTCGAGTTTTCATCGTTCCTTCCAACGCCGGTATCGGCCTCTTTCCTTCTGCGTTCATCTGCGTCCCACCGCGGTCCCATCCGCGAGAATCCGCGGATCAGGCGCGTCCCTTCCATTGCTTTTTCAGGTGGTCGGAGGCGTAGTAGGCAATGGCCATGATGGTGAGGACCGGGTTGAAGCCCCCGTTGGTGACGTGAACGCTGCCGTCGATCACATAGAGGTTGTCGAAATCGTGGACGCGGCAGTACTTGTCGACCACGGAAATCTTGGGGTCGTTGCCCATGCGGCAGGTGCCGGCCTGGTGCTGGCCGCCGCTTAATCCGGGACCGGGGATGCGCTTCCAGGTCTCGATGGCGCCCGCTTCCTTCAGCCAAGCCTCGGCCCGCCCGGCCAGGAACGCGGCCAGTTCCAGCGAGTGCGGATGCTTGTCGCCCGATAGCCGCGCCACGGGGATTCCCCAATGGTCCTTGACCACGGGATCAACCTGGACGCGGGCGGTAAACACCGGCATTTCCTGAATGGGGCCGTGGGTGGCCATGCTGCGGCGGTACCACTTGCGCATGAACTCCTTGTGCGCCGCTCCCCAGCGCGCCGCGCCCGGCGGCCGCACGGCCACAAACTGGTATGGCAGGCGGATGAACTCGTTGCAGAGCAGGCCGCCGCCGCGCAGCCCCGGGTTGCCGTGGTTGTAATCACAGATGGCGATCTGCGCGCCCGGCCCCAGGTCATCGTAGGTTTCCTGCTCGAACAGGCCGACGGCACCGGTATAGGTGTGCCCCTGCAGGTTCCGCCCTACCCAGTCGTAGCGGTTTCCGAGTCCGGTTGGAAATAGCCGGCTCTTGGAGTTCAGCAGCAGGCGCGCCGACTCGATGGCCGCGCAGGAAACCACAACCAGGTCGGCCGATTGCTCCCGCAGCCGGTCGTCAGAATCGAAGTAGGCCACGCCGCGGACCCGCCCGCGATCGTCGGTGAGTATCTCCTTGGCCGTGCATTCGGTGCGCAGCTCGCAGTTCTTGGTGGCCAGCGCCTTGGGAACCACGGTGTTCTGGGTGCCGCACTTGGCGTCCACCTCGCAGGCGAAGCCCACGCACCAGCGGCAGCGCATGCAGGCCGGCCGGCCGCCGTAGGGCACCGTGTTGCGCAGCATGGGGATGTCGAAGGGATGCAGGCCCAGCCGCTTGGCCGCCGGCTTCAGGATTTCGTACTCACGGTTGGGCGAAGCCGGCGGCATGGGCAGCGGCTTGCGGCGCGGCGCGCGAAACACGTTGTTCGAGTCATCGCCGGAGACCCCGATTTCCCACTCCGCTTTCTCGTAGTACGGCTCCAAGTCGTCGTAGCTGATGGGCCAATCCTCGAGTGAGCTGCCTTCCGGCGCACCGTAAGTGGAGCGCATGCGGAAATCTTTTTCCATGAAGCGCCAAGCCATGGCGCCGTAGCTGAGGGTGCCGCCGCCCACGCAGGCGGCGTTGTTCTGGTAGCCGCCCTCGCTGGCCCGCAGGATGCGCTCGCGCCCCTGGGCATCCACCAGGACGCGCGGGTGGCGCTCGTCGTCCGGGCCGAAGGCGTTGCCCAAGGCCGTGGTGCGCTGGTTCCGCAGGCTGTCCTTGCGGCAATCGAACGGCGTGTACCACTTGCCGCGCTCCAGCACCACCACCCGCAGCCCCGCTTCGGCCAGTTCCTTGGCGACGATGCCGCCGCCGGCCCCGGCACCTACTATCACCGCGTTTACTTTTGGCAAGGACATAAGAAGAGCGAATCAACCACGGATGAACACGGATAAACGCTGATCGCGGTATCCGTGTTCATCCGTCCCGCCCTGCGGGATCCGTGGTGAATTATCCTTAGGTTTTCGTCAAGTCGTATTTGGCGCGGCCGCGGATGGGCGAGGCGGGCACGCCCAGCATGGTCCAACTGACCGCATCGCGATTGCCGCCATGTCTGGGGTCGCCGTAATACCCCTGCATGGTGTGGCTGACCACCAAGTCGAAGAACTGCCGCGCCGGCAACTGCTTCCAGGCCGCGCCGGGCGCCTGGTTCTTCTCCATGGCCGCCAGCACCGCGTCCTGCTGCTTGGCCGGCAGGTCCGCGAAGCGCTTTCCATGTAAGGCCGTGGCCGCCTGGTCCAGGCCGGCGAGCCCGTCGCGGTAACTCTGCTGGTGCCGCCTGTGGAACCCGGTAAGCTGCCGGTCGATGAAATCGACGACGCCGGCGCCCGGCGCCCCCGGGTCCTGGTCGGCGGGGATGATGCGCCCGCAGACGGCTTCCAGCGTTCTTGCTTCTTCAACGGTGAGGAAGCGCCACGGACTCGAGGCGCGCTGACAGGCGATGGTCGGGCCGGCCACCGCCGCCACCACCGCCGCCTTCAGGAACCGCCTGCGTCTTACCTTGCCGGTCTTCTTCATCCCTATCCCTCTTTGTGAATCTTGGTGTCTTGGTGTCTTTGTGGTTCATTCCCCGTCAGTTCACCGGCGTTCTGCTGGATCTTGGCGACCGCGGCCACCACGTCGTGCAAGTCCTCCCGGCTGCCCAGCAATACCTGGTGCGGAATCACGACGGTTTCCGCACAGATGCGCTCGGCCACCGGAAAATACAAATCGCGGATGCGCGGCTCGTTGGCAAACAGCGGGTTGGCCGAAAGCGGCCAGGGATAGCCGATGTGGCAGGGCACGCCTTCCGCCTCCAGGGCCCTCACAAACAGGTCCCGCGACACTCCCTGGAACTGCGCCGGATCGTAGCGGAACTGGTAGAGGTAATAGCCGTGCGTCTCGCACCGCGGATCATTCCGCAGCGGCGTGATCCCCGGGACCTCCCCCAGCTTGCGGTTCAGATACGCGGCGCTGTGCTGGCGGGCGTCGAGTTGTTCGGGCAGACGCTCGAGCTGCGCCAGCAACACCGCCGCCTCAAACTCCACCATGCGGTAGTTGAGCGGAGTGACGTAGTGGACGTACCACGATTCGCCCTCCTTGCGGCCACAGCTCCGATACTGGATGCACAGCTCGGCCAGCGCCGCATCGTTGGTGGTGATGATGCCGCCCTCGCCCGCCGTCATGGTCTTGCTCTGCTGGAAACTGAAGGTGCCGAA
>JAPKYU010000686.1 GCA_026394175.1 Acidobacteriota bacterium
AAAGTAGCGATGCAATCGGCTGCCTCCACGATATCGCGAAGGTACAGCTCATCACGCCGCATAAAGCAGCCGAGCCTCCGCGAGGATCGAGTCCCGGATCAGGGGTTTCAGGGCCCGCCTCGACACCAAATCGACCTTACGCCTCAGCAGTTCGGACAGGTCAAGCATCAAGCCGGCGTATTCAAGCAGGCCGATTTCCGCTTCCGGTTGGAAATCGACCAGCACGTCAACGTCGCTGTGCGCCTGCATCTCTTCCCGTGCCGCGGATCCGAACAAAGACAACTGCCGCACCCGATAGCGGCCGCAGATATCGGCGAGCTTTGCCTCATCGACTTCCAGAGGTCCAATGTGGATCATGTCAATACCAACGCTGCTCGACGCCATTATCGCCGAAGCGAGAGCCGGTCTGCGCGCATCTGCGTCCCGTTTCCCGCCTATAGTTTCTTGGCCAGCGCCAGCAGGCCTTCCAGTGATTCCCGCGTGCCCTGTTCCTTGCCGTCCTTGGGCGTGTAGTGCGTCTCCAGTGAGAACACGCCGCGGTAACCGCTGTTCAGCATGGCGCGGATCAGCCCTTGGAAGTCGATTTCACCCCCGCCGATCGGCCGCCACGCCGGCCTGCCGGTTTTCGGATTGGGGGCGGCATCTTTCAAATGGATGTGGCAGATGCGGTCCTTGGGCAAGAAGTTAAACCCGTCGGGATAGGGCTTCTCGCCGAGCATGTATCCGTTGCCCGGGTCCCACACCATGTGCAGGTTGGGATGCCGGGCCAGCTTGAACAGGGCGCCCAGTTCGGCGGCGGTGCCCACGTTGCAGGCCGCCTCGTTTTCGAGCGCCACTTTCACCTTCTTCCGCGCGGCGATGGCGGCGGCCCGGTCCAGGTGCTCGGCGATAGAACGCGTCAGCGGGGCGGGTTCGGCCGTGCGCCAGAAGCTGAACACCCGGATGGCGGGCGCGCCCACGTCCAGCGCCCGCGCGATGGACCGCTCCAGCAGCGCCGGTTGCTCCTCGTGAGGCCGGTCGAATTCCTGGAACTGGCTTGACTTCCTGACGTTGGGCAGCACGGTCGAGCCCGGGAACACCGACTTCAGGTAATTGCTGGCGATCATGGGCACGCTCATCTTGTACTTCTTCAGCAGATCGCGCACCTGTTGCACGGTGGCCTGGTCGGCCTCCACGATGTAGGTCTTCCAGATACGCCGCAGCTCGACGTAGTGCAGGCCGTAGCTCTGCAGAAAGCGCAGGGCCGCTTCCAGGTCGTTGGAAATCTCGTCGGAGAAAACGCCGATCTTCAGGCCATTCACCTCGGCCGCGCCGAGAGCACGCACCCAGGCGGCCACCGCCGCGCAGCCCGCCGCTTTCAACACCTCTCTCCGCTTCATGACCTCTGAATCTCAGCACAAAGCCACAAAGAACACAAAGACTAACTTCTTTGTGTTTCTTGGTGTTCTTTGTGTCTTTGTCGTTGATTTCGGCCTAAGCGCTAGTCTTCAATCTCGGTGTGGCGAATCCTGCCGAGCAGAATCAGCATCATGATGGCGGCCATGGGATGCAGCAGCCCGGCAACCGTGAACACCGGCGCGTAGGAGAAATGAGCGATTGCGTAGCCGATCGATAACTGCGCCGCCGCGCTGGCGATGATGCTCACGCCGCCGATACCGGTCACCGAAGCGACCACGCGCTGTGGGAACAGGTCGGCGGGCAGGATGAGCATGTTGGTGGACCAGCTCTGGTGCGCGAACGTCGCCAGACTGATCAGCGCCACCGCCGTCCACGGGCTCTTGGCCGTGAAGATGAACAGCGCACAGGGCATGAGGAATGCGCTGGCGACCATCACCGTCTTGCGCGCCTTGTTGACGGTCCAGCCATGCCGGATCAGCAGGCTGGAGGTGCCGCCGCCAATCAGGCAGCCGAGGTCGGCGGTGATGTAAGGCACCATGGCGCCAATGGCCATCTTGCTCAGCGACATTCCGCGCGCCTGTACCAGGTAGCCAGGCAGCCACAGCAGGTAGAACCACCACACCGGCTCAGAGAGAAGCCGCGGGATCAGGATGCCCCAGACCTGCCGGTAACGGAGCAGGCGGAACCAAGGCAGCTTCTCGGTGCGCTCCTCGCGCGCCGTGCTCTCCTGGCCGCTTTCGATGTATGTCAGCTCCGCCTGCGTGATCAATGAATGCTGCCGGGGCAGGCGGTAGAACAGCAGCCAGCCCACCAGCCAGATAAATCCGCAGGCGCCCGCCAGCACGAACACGTTGCGCCAGCCGTAAGTGAGGTAGATCCAGGTGACCAGGCCGGGGGCGATGATGGCGCCGGTCGATGATCCCATGTTGAAGACGCCGGTGGCGAAGCCGCGCTCCTTGGCCGGAAACCACTCCGAGATGCTCTTGATGGCTCCCGGCCAGTTGCCCGCCTCGCCCAGCCCCAGCATGGCGCGCCAGAAGGCGAAGCTGACGAACAGCGTGGCCAGAATCTGCCCCTGCACCGGCACGATGTGGGTCGAGAAGCGGTGGCAGATGGTGGCGATGGACCACCAGGTGAAGATCACCGCGAAGCCGATGCGCGTGCCCATCTTGTCCATCAGGATGCCGCTGAGCGCCTGCGCGATCACGTAGGCGAACAGGAACGTGAACGTCACGTAGCTGTACTGCTGGTCGGTCATCCCGAAGCCGTCGGTGTCTCGCCATACGTTGGGGTGCGAGCGGGCATCGCGCTGCGCTTCCGCGTTCAGCTTCTTATCTTCGATGGCCACCGCGGCGCCCTTGTCGTCCTGTCGCTCGAAGCCGACGCCCGGCACATAGCGGACCATTTTGGGGTTCGCCAGGATGGGCTTGATCACCGACAAAGTTTGCCGGTCGATGTAGTTGATGATGGTCACCAGGCACAACATTCCGGCGACGATCCAGCGCAGATTGCGGCGCAGCACGCCGTATGTTGTCGCGCTCGGTGCGGTTTGCGGTAGAGCCACAGTTTTAATCCTCAGGTTGTAGCGGCGACCCCGCTTGGCGGGGCCGCCGCTACAATTTAATCCAGGCGTGCCTGGGGTCGTCCGACCAGGCGCCGTAGCGGCGCTCCTCGCCCGCCAGCGCCCACGTATAGTGCAGCCGGTACCCGGGGCCGGCCACCACCGGATGATAGCCGCGCGGAATCAGCACCGTATCCCCGTCTTCGATCACCATGGCTTCATCCAGCGGCTCGGGATCGCCGGGCGCCGTGTAGACGCGGATGAACCCGAAGCCCTGTCGCGGCTGCAACTGGAAATGATAAACCTCTTCCATGACCGCCTCGGCGGGCGATTGCGCGGAATCGTGCTTGTGCGGTGGCGACGAGGACCAGTGGCCCGGCGGGTTCAGCGTTTCGCCCACGATCAGCCGTTGGGCCGCAACGTTGTTGCCCACGCCGGTCATCACGCACCGCGACCAGTTGTCGCGGCCCACCTCTTGCACCTCGGCCTGTTCCGGCGGAACCAGCAGGGCGCCGCCGCGGCCCGCCGCGGCGGGCGCGGAGAAAACGATGGCGTTCATCTCGTCCGATTCGCACTTGATCGAGTATTCGCAGCCGGGCGGGATATAGAGCATGGCCGGCGGCCCGCCAAAAGCGTCAGCGCGCCCGCCCGCGGCGTAAACGGAGTTGCCGCCCGCCTCGCGGACGGTGACCTTGCACCGCCCTCCAAAAATGTCGAGGACGAGTTCCGCCGGCCCGCTGGTCGATTCATAGCAGCAGATGCTCCAGTCCAGCCGGAGCCGTCCTACGCTCAGCCAGCGCAGCGGCCCGCTGCCGGGGCAGGCGATCGGCGTATAGCCGGGGCGCGGCTCCGGCGACTTGATCAGCAGCGGAGGACGCGGGCGAAGAACGGGTGTGGCGGTCATGAGAGTGGCGATGAAAACGTTTTCAGCAAAAGTGTTTTTTATCCAACCTCTTCCCCCGCTGTCAAGCCTTTTCCGGCTGACCGGCTGTAGGCCGTGGGCTGTAGCCAGCAGCCCCATGATGGCACACGCGAGCTCCGTTCGCCCACAGCCCATCAAGCGGTGAACAATCCCTGCTGCGCCGGCGCCTCGCTGAACACGAACGGCTCCAGCTCCGGATAGGCCTGGCGCAGCGGTGGAGGCGCTTCCACCCGCTTGTCCAGGAACATGCTCATCAACTGCAGGGCGTTGGCCGCGGCCTTGCCCTCGAAGTGGTTGTTGGCGACGACGTAGGTGGTTTGCGCCTGGCCGGCCGCCTGCCCGATTTTTTTCCGCAGCGGCTCCAGCTCGGCCGCCGTGTAGAGGTAGTTGTAGCGCTCGTTGCGGTTCTCGCTCTCGCCGCCCTTGAACCACGAATTGTAGTTGCGCCCGTGCAGGCGGAAATAGGCCAGCGGCGCGGTCACCACCGCGGTGGGCGGCAGCCCGTGCGACAAGGTGGGCTGGTCGATATTGCAGAACGCGGCGCCCTGCTCCTTCAGCAACTCCAGGAACGGCGGCGACAGCCAGTCGCCGTGCCGCATCTCGATCACCACCGGGTATCCGCGGAACCGCTCCAGCAGCGTCTGCACGTAAGCGCGGTTCTCCGGGGTGTGCTTGAAGGACCAGGGAAACTGCGCCAGCACCGCGCCCAGCCGCCCCGATTCGGCCAGCACGTCGGCCATGGCGCGGAAGCCGCGCTCGTCCTTGTCGCCGGGGTTCTGCTCGTGAGTGAAGGAGCGATGCAGCTTGACGGTGAACAGGAAACGCTGATTGAAAGCCACCTGCAGCGCCCACAGGCGCGCGTGCTCCGGCCTCACCGCCCGGTAGAACGAGGTGTTGATCTCGACCGTATCGAAATAGCGGGCCAGGTAGGCGGCCTCGTGGAAGCCGCGCGGCCGCTGGGCCGGGTACACCTTGCCGGCCCAGTCCTTGTAGGACCAGCCGGCGGTCCCAATGCGCATGTTGTTCGGCAGTGGCATCGGCCCTCAGCGTAGCAAGTCCAAAGTCCAAAGTCCAAGGTCCAAAGTCGCCGCCAACTTTGGACTTTGGACTTTGGACCTTGGACCTTAAACTCGTAGACTCGGCAATGTTCGATCGCGCCATCCTGATCGTGCTGGACAGTTGCGGCATCGGCTCCATGCCCGACGCGGCGGAGTTCGGCGACGACGAGCCCGCCGACACGCTCGGCCACATCGACCGCGAGCGGCCGCTGTGCGTGCCGAATCTGGCGCGCCTGGGGCTGGGCAACATCAAGCCGTTCCCGCACCTGCGCGCCGCCGAGCGCCCCGCGGGCGCTTACGGCATGGCCGCGCTGGCCTCCCCCGGCAAGGACACCACCACCGGCCACTGGGAGATGGCGGGCATCATTCTAGACCGGCCGTTTCCAATCTACCCCAACGGTTTTCCGGCGGACGTGATCGAGTCGTTCGAGCAGGCCATCGGGCGCAAGGTGCTGGGGAACGTTCCGGCGTCGGGCACGGAGATCATCAAGGAGTTGGGCGCCGAGCACGTGCGCACCGCCCGCCCCATTGTTTACACCTCGGCCGACAGCGTGTTTCAGATCGCCGCGCACGAGGACGTGATCCCCTTGGCGGAGCTGTACCGCATCTGCCAGATCGCCCGGCGCCTGCTGGACGGCAGGCATCGGGTGGGGCGCGTGATCGCCCGGCCGTTCACCGGCAGCGAAGGCCATTTCACGCGCACCCGCAACCGCCACGACTACGCGGTGCCGCCGCCCCAGGGCACGCTGCTGGACCGGCTGCAACAGCGGGGCGTGTTCACCTGCGGGGTGGGCAAGATCTACGACATTTTCTGCGGCCGCGGCCTGGACCGCCACCTGCCCATCGGCAACAACGCCGACGGCATGGAGAAGACGCTGGAGGCCATGGCCGGGCAGCCCTCCGGCCTCATCTTCACCAACCTGGTGGATTTCGACATGCTCTACGGCCACCGGAACGACGTCGAGGGCTACGCGCGGGCCATCGAGGAATTCGATGCCTACCTGGAGCGGCTGCTGGCGGCGCTGCGGCCCGGCGACCTGCTGCTGCTGACCGCGGACCACGGCTGCGACCCGACCACGCGCTCCACCGACCACACCCGCGAGTACGCTCCGGTGCTGGCCGCCGGACCGCGCGTCCGCCCGGGCGTGCCGCTGGGCCTGCGCCGCTCCCTGGCCGACCTGGGGCAAACCGTGGCGGAAAACTTCGCCATGCACGTTGATGCCGGAGAGTCGTTTTTGGACGATTTGCTGCTGTAAGGCAGCTATCAGCTATCAGCTTTCAGCCTCGCCGGCTGATAGCTGATAGCTGAGAGCTGAAAGCTTGCACTTGAAAACTCCAAGGAGCATTCATGCGCATACCTTTGATTGCCGGCAACTGGAAGATGTACAAAACCATCGCGGAAACCGAGCAGTTCTTCCGCGAATTTTTGCCGCTGGTGGCCGACTCGACGCACTGCGAGATCGCCATCGCTCCGCCGTTCACCGCGATTACGAAAGCGGTGAAGGCGGCGCGCGGCTCCCGCGTGGCCATCTCCGGCCAGGATGTGTACTGGGAGAAGCAGGGGGCCTTCACCGGCCAGGTGGCCGCGCCCATGCTGGCCGAAGCCGGCTGCCGCTTCACCATCATCGGCCACTCCGAACGGCGCCAGTACTTCGCCGAAACCGACGACACGGTCAACAAGAAGATTCGCGCCGCGCTGGCTGCCGGGTTGGAGTCCATCGTTTGCATCGGCGAATTGCTGGAGCAACGCGAAGCGGGCCAGACCGAGGCCGTGCTGCGCCGCCAGGTCGATGGCGGGATGGCGGGTTTGACCGCCGAGCAATTAACACGTATCATTATTGCTTACGAGCCGGTGTGGGCCATTGGCACCGGGCGCACGGCGACTCCCGACATGGCCGAGGAAGCGCACCGCTTCATCCGTGCGCTGGCCGCTACCCGCTTTGGCAAAGAAGCGGCCGCCGGCTTGCGAATCCTTTACGGCGGCAGCGTCAAGCCCGACAATATCAAGGGCCTGATGGCGCAGCCGGACATCGATGGCGGCCTGGTCGGCGGCGCCAGCCTCGATCCCAGGGGCTTCGCCACGATCGTCAATTTCTGATGCTGGGCTGTGGACTGTAGGCCGTAGGGCGTAGACACCGGCGCTGTGGCCTACAGCCCACAGCCTGCGGACGGAGTTCCATGTACCTCGCTGTCGCGATCATTCACATTCTGGTTTGCCTGGTGCTGATTCTCGTCGTGCTGCTGCAGAGCGGCAAAGCCGCCGATCTGGCCGGCGCGTTCGGCGGGATGGGCAGCCAGACGGCATTCGGCGCGCGCGGCGCCGCCACCGTGCTCTCCAAGACGACGACCATCTGCGCGGTGATTTTCATGCTTACATCGCTGGGGCTGGCCATCATGGCCATGCGCTATCGCGGGGTGGCCTCGGTGCTGGGGAAGGGAACGGCGGCGCCCACGCAGCCGGCCAAGCCCGGCGCGCCACCCGCCGGCGGCAAGACCGTCCCGGCACCGCCGTCTCAGCCACAGCCGGCGAAGAAGTAGGCTGTAGGCTGGCGGTTTGGCACAGTCGGCTCCTACAGCCCACAGCCGGCGGTGGTATAATTTCTTCGGTTCTCCAGGCCGCTTGCCAATCGAATCGCGGAGATGGCGGAATTTGGCAGACGCGCTAGCTTGAGGTGCTAGTGGGTAACACCGTGGGGGTTCGAGTCCCCCTCTCCGCACCACTCCTTTTCATCGGATGTCACCACCTCTGAGCGGCTCGATCCCGGTACCGCCGACGTTGTGCACCAGAGCCAGCACCGCCCGCGCCGCGATGGGTGAGTTGCGCGCGGTGTTGTACCGCCGGCGTCCCCGCTTGCCCGATTCGGGCCGGCAGGCCCCAGCACCGGCCCGGTGGGCGCCGCCTCCATGCCCGCCGTTTCGCTGCCTTGCCAACCCTGGCGACGCCGGTGTACGCTGGTGGCTGTGAGCACTCTGGAAACT
>JAPKYU010000638.1 GCA_026394175.1 Acidobacteriota bacterium
ATCGAGCCCCCGCTGAAGAGCAAGGGCAAAGAAGCCCGCGATGAGCTCCGCCGCTGGCGGCTCACCACTCCGCCGGATGTGTTCCGGCAGGTGGCCGAGAAGTTCAAGAGAGCCGGCATCAAGCTGTTTGCTTACAACTACAGCTTTCGCGAGGACTTCACCGGCCAGGAGATCGAGCAGGGCTTCATCATGGCCCAGGCGCTGGGCGTCAAGGCGCTCACGGCTTCCTCGAACGTCAGCACCGCCAGGCGCGTCGATCCGTTCGCGCGGAAACACAAGGTGCGGGTGGGCATGCACAACCACTCCGACATCCGGCCCAACGAGTTCGCCACCCCCGACGATTTCGCCGCCGCCCTGAAGGGCCTGTCGCCGTATACCGGCGTGAATCTCGACATCGGCCACTTCCTCGCTGCGGGCTTTGACCCCGTGGCCTACCTGCGGGAGAACCACGACAAGATCGTCTGTATTCACCTCAAGGACCGCAAAAAGACCGGGGAGAACCTGGCCTTCGGGGAAGGCGACACGCCCATCCGGGAGGTATTGCGGCTGATGAAGTCGAAAAAGTGGAACTTCCCGGCCAACATCGAGTACGAGTACAAGGCCCAGGATGCGGTCGTGGAAGTTAAGAAATCGGTGGCCTTCTGCAAGCAGGCGCTGGTTTGACTGACGGCTTAAGGATTGAACCATTGGCAGTTAAGGGCTGCTCAAGTAAGAGGAGCCGACTGTAACCTGCAGCCCCTAAATCGACAATGAGTCAATCCTGTATTCTTTCGCTCATTTCTATTGACAAGCTCCGGGCCCGATGTTATAAAGCGCGGCAACTTCAGAGTGAAGTGTGGAATGAATGGAGGAGGCGAACTTACATGAACAAGGGCGACATCATTGACTTGCTGGCGGGCGGGACGGGGATCTCCAAGGTCCAGGCCAACGAGGTCGTGGACATCCTCATTCAGGGAGCGACCTCGGCGCTCAAGAAGGGCGAGCGGGTGGCGCTGGTCGGCTTTGGCACCTTCACGGTCGCCAGCCGCAAAGCGCGCACGGGACGCAATCCGCAGACGGGAGCGCCCTTGAAGATCGCGGCGTGCAAGGTGGTCAAGTTTGCGGCCGGGCATGATCTGAAGGCCGCAATCAACAGAGGGACGAAGCGCGCCGCCTCGGCCTGAGGGGCGCGGCCGGCAACAGGCTGAAGGCGGGAAGCAGAAGGCAGAAGGCGGCCATTGCCTGCTTTGCTGCCCTCCGCTTTCCGCCTTCTGCCTTCCGCCCGGCGATTTTCCGAGGACCCCAAGCGGAAGCACTTGGGCCGGAGGAAACGGCCCACCATCATTCCGGGGATTGCAGACCGGCGCCGCCTGTCACTGTTTCCCCAGCGCGCGCTCCACTTCGGAAAAGAGCGACTGCGCCGAGGCCGGGCGATTCCCCGGGTCCGCGGCAAACGCCCGCTCGAAGAACTGCTGCCATGGGCCGGGCGCCTCGGGCAGATGCCTGGCCAGGGGTGTGAAGCGGCCGGCCAGAACCGCGCCATGCCACTCGGCCGCCGTCGCCGATGGGAACGGCGACTCGCCGGCCAGGGCCTCGTAGGCCGCCACCGCCAGCGCCCACAAATCCCAGCCTGCCTGAACTTCCTGTCCGCGCAACTGCTCCGGCGACATGTATTGCAGCGTCCCCACCAGCACGCCCGGGCTGGTGTCCACGGTCGATTGGTTGGTTGCGGAGGGCAGGAACTTCGCCACCCCAAAGTCCAGCACCTTGGCCCAGTCGGTTTCGCCCTCGACCAGGAAAATGTTCTCCGGCTTCAGGTCCCGATGAATCAAGCCTTGCCGGTGCCCGGCTTCCACGGCGGCGCACACGCCGCGCAGAATCCCGAGCAGGCGCTCCGGGGCCAGGCGCTTCCTGGCCTGCAGTTCCTGGCGCAGGCTGACGCCGTGGAGCCGTTCCATGACCAGAAAGGCGCGCGTTTCGGCCACGATGCCGAAATCGTGGATGGTGACCACGTTGGGATGGCTGAAGCGGGCGGCCACGCGCGCCTCGCGCTGGAAACGGTCGGCGGCGTCGCGGCTGCCCACCAGGTCTTCGCGCAGCACCTTGACCGCCACCTGCCGTTCCAGTGCGGTATCGGTGGCCTCGTAGACGGTGCCCATGCCGCCGCGTCCCAGGCGTTGCTCGATCCGGTAGCGGCCCGCCAGCAGGCGCGGCAGGCGCACGGGCTGCAGCGCGGCGCTTTCCCGCTGGCAGCGCGCCGCGCTGGAGTCGTAGCAGGTGCCGCACTGCGGGCACTCCTGGAAGCTCTCGCTGGCGCGCGGCGATTCGGCCGGTCTCTCCGGCAACAGCGAGAGGCTGGTGGCAATGGTCGCCAGCAGGTCCTGGTCGTCGCGGCTGTAAGGCTCCTCGGAGCGCTTGGGTCCCAGCGCCAGCAGCGCTTCGGCGCGGTCCGGCGCCAGCGAAATCGGCACCAGCCACTCCAGGCGCGCCCGGCGGAGAAACTCGGTGTCCTGGTGCGGCAGTTGTTGCTTGAGCCAGCTCGATTCAGTCAGGGAAATCTCCAGGGGCTTGGAGAGCACCCGCAGCAAGGCCATCAACTTGCTGCCGGCGTCGAGCGCGGGCGGCGCCTGGCCGGCGGGCACGGAGGCCAGCGTGCGGAAATGAGTGGCGGGCGGCTCGCGCACCAGGATGGCAGCGAACTCCGGGTGCAGGGCCGCGTCCACTTGCGCCACCACCCGTGCCGCCACGCGCTCGAAGCTGCCCGCCTGGCGGATGTCTTCGATGACTTCTCGCAGCAGGCGCTGGGCGTCGTAGCGCTCGCGGAAAAAGCGGCGGTCCAGCGCCTGTAACCAGGCCTGCCGGCGCGCCTTCACGACCAGCGCCAACCCGCCCAGGACCACGTAGAACCAGCCACGCGCCCGCAGCACCGTTACCGGGGGCTGGTCGCGGTGCGCCAGCAGATCCAGCAGCAGCAACGCGGCCACCGCCGGCCCCGCCGACACCACCACCCGCCGCGCCAGCGCGTACTGCAGCCCTTGCCGCACCATCACCCGGATATCGAACAGCCGGTGGCGAAGAATGGCATGCGCCAGCGACACCGGAAACGCCAGATAAAAGACCGGGAACGCCAGCGCAATCGCCGAGGTTAGGGGGGCGACTGCGGCAGCCGGGCCCGGCGGCATATAGTAGTCGGCGGACAGCCAAATGACCGGCAGCCAGCTCACCACCGCGCCGGCCACGATCAGGCGCAATCGTCGCCGCTCGTTCACCTCTTCCAGCCGCCGGTAGTTCACCACCAGCGCCGTCAGCCCCGCGGCCGTCAAAGCAGCGTTCATTCCAACCATAACGAGAACCGCCCAATAGGGGAACAGAATCCCAACCCCGGACCGGTAGGTCATCTGGTAGAAGTACGAATCCACTCCCAGGCCGATGATTACTTGCGGGACCCATACCACGATCCAGGGCCAGCGGGCGCGGAACAGCTTGCGAGGGAAACAGGCGAAGAAGCTGAAGATAATGGCGCCGCTCACCGCCATGCTGGTGGGCGGTATGAAGAGCAGTACGCCCACCGGCAACGGCAGGCTTCGCCAGGCCGCCGCCGCTCCTGGCGCTGGCCCCTGCCCCAGGATGGCGGTCATGGCCAGAAACAGCGCGCCCAGGCGCGCCACCAGGTCCTGGGGCCGGCTAAAGGCAATGATGAAGGCCAGGGCCAGCGTGGCGATGCGCGATGCCGACATCATCAGCGCCGAGATTTGCCGCTCGGCCGGCCAGCGGCGGAACGAAATCCGCGCCGGCGTATACGTCACCTGGATGGGCTGGCCGGCGCGCTCCATCTGCCACTGGTGTGCCCGGCCCACTTCCAGGTTGGCGCACAGGGCGATCCAGTCACCGTGGTTGCGAACGGGCTGCCCGTCCATGGCCACCAGGAGGTCGTCCGGCCGCAGACCCTGCCGCTCTGCCGGCGAATTGGCGGCCACCGTGCGCACCAGCATGCCCTGGCCGCTGAACTCGCCTCGAATGCCCGGCGGCTCCACTCCGAAGTAATCAGAGTAATACTCCAGGCCGAGCATCGCGACGTACGACGCCGCCAGCACGATCATCCACCAGGGCGCGCGCGGCCTGGCCATTTTGGGGGCCTCCTCTCCGGGAGGTACACAGTCGGGCGTGATTATATCAGGGACAGAATCGGCCGCACATCACAGGCCCGTTTGCCATCGCCACTGAATCCTCCCACGGAAGCCAGGTGTATACTCAGACCGCCGGCAGGAGCCAATGGAGAATATATCGATATCTGGTAAAATACCAAGGTGGTAATGGATCGCCTTTCCAGGGTCGAGGCCGCAGATTTGTTCAGGCACTGCCTGGAGGAGGGGTCTGTGGACCGTGGCCGGCACTTCATACAGGAGCTGGCCGCCGAGGGGCTGGAGTTCGAGGACGTGCTGGCGGTTCTGCGGAGCGGGCGAATCTACAACGAACCGGAACCCGACATCGGGACAGGCCAGCGGAAGTACCGCATCGAGGGGCACGAGCCAGGCGGCAAGTGGCTGGCC
>JAPKYU010000719.1 GCA_026394175.1 Acidobacteriota bacterium
GTGCACCTCCGTTTGATCCTCGAGTTCATCCACGGTCACGCCCCACAGGGCCAGTTCGCTGGCGATGACCTCGTGGTCAGGCCCGACGGTTTCGTCGACGACCTCCACGCTTACGAGCCATCCCTCGTGTTGTTTGCTGAACTCGTCGCAGAAGTCTTTCCACTGTTCCCTTGGAATTTCCTGATAGGCCATGGCGACAATCCTTCATGCGCCCGCCGGAAATGTTCCGGGGCGGTTTTGACCGGCGCCTTAAGAGGCTCGAACCCGCATCACACTCAATAACAGCGACGGGGGGGCGAGTAATTCTGGTTTTGGGCGATACGCGCGGGATTGATCCGTTATTCCTCGAGTCTCGATGGGCCGGAAGCCAACTCAGAGGCCGACTGTTCCAGCAGTTCGCGGACCTCCTCGTCGCTGGTCTGGGTAAAGTCTTCATACCAGCTTCCAACGCTGCTGAACAAGGGCGGCGTGATGGCACAGACAACGTCGTCGGCCTCGATGCGCAGGTTCTCGCAGGTTTCAGGCGGCGCGACCGGAACGGCCACCACCACTTCTTGGGGTTCATGCCGCCGGACAGCCCGTGCGGCAACCCGCATCGACGCGCCCGTCGCCAAACCGTCGTCAACCAGGATGGCTACCTTGCCGTGCAGTTGCAGCGGCGGCCGGTCGCCCCGGTACAGTTCGCCGCGCCGCGCCAGCTCTTCCTGCTCGCGCCGCGTGACCTCTTCGATAGCCGACTCGGGAATCTTCAGGCCCCGCACGATCTGGTGGTTGATGACGCGCAATCCGCCTTCCGCGATGGCGCCCATGGCGAGCTCTTCATGGCCCGGCACGCCCAGCTTGCGCACCAGGAACACGTCCAGCGGCGCGCCCAGGGCCTGGGCAACCTCGTAGCCCACGGGAACTCCGCCACGCGGCAACGCCAGCACAACCGCGTCGGCGCGGCCCAAATACGCCTCGAGGTGTGCGGCCAAAAACCGGCCGGCCTCGCGTCTGTCCCGAAACCGGGCGTTCATAAGACACCTTTAGCAGTGTCGACTGCGCCCCGGGTTGGCCCGCGTTCGATTTGGCGTGCGGTAAACCCGGGGCGCCGGCAGGACCGGATCAACGGTGGGAGACGTCTTCGACGCCCCGGCCGACGGACTCGACGTCGCGGCCGACACCCCTGACCGTGTGGCAGCCAATGGAGCCGGCCAACAGGGCGACGACCGTCGCGGCCAGCGCAAGGCCGCGCAGTAAGCTAACCCACGTACCGTGGAAATGGTCTTTCATTTCTGTTCTCCCAAGCGGCCGCAAAGCCGCATTTCAGAATCTTGTTTCAACCAACATGCACGTGAAAAAGCATGTGACGCAAACAAGATTCCATCTCTTCTTCCTAATGCTCCGCCGGCCTTGAGACCGGCGTGCAATACCGGCATGATCGTGGCTTCACCCGGCAGCATCCCGCCTCCAAGATTCAACTATTCCCGCAGCCCGCTTAATCCCCGCCGCGGGCCGGTGGCAAACGCGGCGGAACCAGGCTTCACTGGTTCCGCCGCGCCACAACGTTACACGCCAACTCCGATGCCGGAGTTAATACTGTGGTTGGTGCCGCCCTGGCATTGGCATGCCCGTGGTTGTCCACAGCGGCATGCCATGCTGGTCACGGAGTTGCACCTCGGCCTGTTGCGTCCTGATGTCGGACGCAATAAATATGGAGTGGCCTTTGAACGTGGCATAGGAACCCCGAACCTGGACCGGCTCATTCCGGCGCAACATCAGGCCCTGCTGTTCAATGAACCCACGGGGTCCCACGTGCACGGACAGGGTCTGGCCTTCATTGGTCTTGATGCGCAGGCGCTGGCCTTGCAGGCCCAACGCGGGCTCATCAAATGTGTCTATGCTTTCCACGGTGCCGGATATCGCCGTGACGTTCTGCGGGTCAAAATGCTGGGTCAGTGGATCTTCCATTGGCTGTTGCTGCGACATCGGCTGCTGCATTGACTGCGGCATAGCCTGCTGGCGCGGCTGTAGCCCGCCCGCGAATCCAAACACTTCCCAATACGGCTCCCGATTGAACTGGTTGTAGATGCTCTGAGCATACTGGGAGTTGGACAGGTCTGGCAGGCGGTTGCCTTCGTACGCCACCTTGTCCAGTGTCGCGAGGTCGGCATCCACCAGCGCCAGCCGGTTCATGGGCTGGATCTCGATCGCGCTCCAGGGAACGGGCGCGCTGCGGCCGCCCTGAAGACTGACGATGCCGTACGCAACCAACCCCTGTTGGAAATCAAGCACCAAGTCTTTCAGATCTCCAACCTTTTGCTGAGTCCCGATCGTCTCGACGTTGAGGCCCAACAAATGGCTTACGCGACGGAAGTTGAAGCCTTGCTGGTCGTTCCGGTAGGCGCCTTGTTGGGCGCCCCATTGCTGCTTCGCGGGGGCCTGGCCCAACTGCTCGCTTTCACTCTCCGGTTTCTGGGGTGCGGCCCGGCCGTAGAGCTGCTCGCTGCTGGATAGCGGCTGCCGGCTCATGGCCTGGGGTGGGGACTGTTCCGGCTGCTGGCGCCACTGCTGCTGTTCGCGATGCTGCTGTTCGCGCCAAGACTCGCCCGGGGCGGCCGGTGTCATGGGCTGCTGGCCCATGGCCTGCATGCGCCACCGCTGATCGGCCCGATCCGGCCACCGGTCCTTATTGAACCCTTGAGCCTGTTCGAAGGCCTGCTCGGGTATGTTCAGGATCAGGTTGTGCCGGTCCGAACTCAGTTGCAGAACGTCCCACGGAATGGCGAAATAATTCTGGCCCATCCCGAGTACCCCACCCCGCGATAACACGCCATAGGCCACGTAGTTCAGCCCCGGCTCCAGCACAATGTCTTCCAGGCTCCCAAGAGTCTGGCCCTGGTTGTTCTGGATCTGCATGCCGATCAGTTGTTGGGCAGCGGATAGTTCAGGCTGATA
>JAPKYU010000321.1 GCA_026394175.1 Acidobacteriota bacterium
AATTGGCCACGCACCGTTTAGAGAGACCCTCGCGCGAATGGAGCGGCACCTCGGTCGGGATGTTGCGAATGGTTGTGGTTATTTCCACCACAAGGAACTTCTCCAGATACCGGTACGCCGGATCGCGGCTCAGCAGCAGCACGGGTCGTTTGCCAACCGGCGCCGGTAGTTTCGCCCACCAGATCTCGTACTGCTTCACGGCTTATACTCCTCGGCGGAAGACCAGTCGTCCGCGTCCTCGGGCGAGTCTGGCTGAGCAAGGTAGGCCTGGCGGATGCGCTCTTCTTCAGCATCCAGGATGGCCTTCCGGACTGCTTCTCGAATGAATCGCGATCTGCGCCGCTTGGCCGCGGGCGCAATTTTGCTTAGCGCCCGGTAGGTCGGTTCATCGATCTGCACCAGTATCGATCTCATGCGGTCATATTATCATGCCAGGTAGTGGAACGATGTAATACAATTGCCAGATTCGATAGGGGGTGTGCCATGGAGGCGACAAGAAACAGCGACGAAGGCGGCGTCTGCAGGAGCTTCGTACAGCTCCGGTCGGGGCTGGCGGCTGGGTTGTGGCCCGCGCTCCGCGCCTCGCGCCTCGACCCCGTCGAAGCCCTGCGCTACGAATGAACCGGGGCCAGCCGCAGAGTCCGCCGACGGGGCAGATGACATCGCGGTAATCCGTGCCATCTGCGGCTGAAAGGCGCTCGCAACTTTGGTAGAATGCCAGTTATCGGGGGATTATGGGACGTCGTTTGGGTCATGGAATTCTGTGGATCCTGGTATGTGTGGTTTCCGCCGGCGCGCAGGGCGTGATCACCACCTTCGCCGGCAGCCAATGGATTTACCGGAACGACAGCGGAATGGCGCTCACGGCGCCCCTGTCATACGTCCAGGGAGCCGTCACGGATCGGGCCGGCAACGTCCTGGTCGCAGACAGCTACAACCACATCGTGGTCAGAATCACGCCGGACGGGCGTCTCAGCATAGTTGCGGGGAACGGAATTGCCGGGTTCTCGGGAGACGGCGGCCCCGCCACCAGTGCTTCGCTGGTGTTACCTTACGGGCTGGCGCTCGATTCGGCCGGCAACCTCTATATCGCCACGGCTGGGAGCGGCCGGATTCGAAGAGTGACTCCGAGCGGGATTATCGGCACGGTGGTGGGCAGCGGGAGGCTGGGGGCCAGCGGCGACGGAGGCCCGGCCACCGCCGCCACAACGAACTTTCCCGAGGGCGTGGCCGTGGACTTGGCCGGGAATCTCTACGTTGCGGACACCCTGAACCATCGCGTTCGCAAGGTCGATCGGGCCGGCATCATCACGACTCTGGCCGGGATCGGGGTGGCCGGCTTGTCCGGTGACAATGGTCCGGCCATCGCCGCTACCCTCAACGAGCCGGCCGGTCTGGCGGTCGATAGCGCGGGGAACGTGTACGTTGTTGACAGAAAGAACAACTGCATCCGCAAGATCAGCGCCGCCGGCGTCATTACCACGGTTGTCGGCGGCGGGACCGCGGCCGTCGGCGACGGCGGGCCCGCCACTGCCGCGCGATTGTCATATCCCTGCGGGGTCGCGGTGACCGCCGACGGCACGCTCTACATCGCCGACAGCGGCCACCGCATTCGCAAGGTTACGCCCAACGGCATCATCAGCATGGTGGCCGGCAACGGCCAGCGGAGCTACTCCGGCGACCGGGGACCCGCGACCCAGGCCGCGGTGAACCAGCCGGAGGGCGTGGCTGTTGACGCCGCCGGCAATATCTTCATCTCCGATACGTTCAATTATGTGGTCCGCAAGGTGGATGTCGCAGGCATCATCACCACGGTCGCGGGGAGCCGCACCTTCAAGTTTGGCGGCGACGGGGATCCTGCTATCAGCGCCTCGCTGAACAGTCCCCAGAGTCTCGCGCTCGATTCCTCCGGGAACCTTTTCATCTCGGACATGTTCAACCATCGCGTCCGGAAGGTGAGCCCCAAGGGGATCATCACCACGGTGCTGGGCAACGGCGTCGTGGCCTCCTCCGGCGACGGAGGCCCGGCGACGTCCGCCAGCATCAACGAGACTTACGGCGTGGCGGCGGACAGGTTCGGCAACCTGTACGTGGCGGACTCGACGGGCTATCGGGTGCGGAAAGTGGCCCCCAACGGGATTGTCACCACCGTGGCGGGAGGGGGCAGCGGCGGCGACGGCGGACCAGCGACCGCGGCCTTTATCAGCATGGTCTGGTGCGTGGCGGTGGATTCCGCCGGCAACTTCTATTTCAGCGGGCCGACCGCCAATCGTGTGCGTAAAGTAGCGGTCTCGTCCGGCATCCTCACCACCTTTGCCGGCAACGGCGTGGCGGCGTATGCCGGCGATAATGGCCCGGCCACGCAGGCATCGCTGAACTACCCCTACGGCCTGGCCTTCGATCAGCAAGACAATCTTTACATTGCCGACCAAAGCAACCAGCGGGTTCGCAAAGTTACCACGGCCGGGATAATCACCACGGTTGCCGGAAGTGGCAAGCCGGGGTACTCAGGCGACAACGGTCAGGCAACCGCCGCCGCGCTAGCGGACCCGCGCGGTGTGGTGGTAGATGCGCTGGGCAACCTATACATTTCCAATGAGGGGAGCGGTCATGTCCGCAAAGTAGCTCCCAACGGAGTAATCAGCACCGTGGCCGGTAACGGCGCCTACGGAACTTCCGGCGACGGCGGTCCGGGCGCGGCTGCTGCCCTGTCCTATCCCGGGGGGCTGGCGGTGGACTCCGCGGGCAACCTGTACATCAGTGATTCGGGCGCGGACCGGATTCGCATGGTTTTGGCGGCTGCGCCCTCCTTCACTGTCGCTCCTGCAAGACTGACGTTCTCGGCGGCGGCCGGTGCGGCCGCGGTTGCGGCGCAACAAATCAGCGTGGCCAGCACGGTGAGCGGCCTGACCTGGAACGCCGCAGCGGCCACGGAAAGCGGCGGCGCCTGGCTCGCCGTTTCCCCTCCGGCCGGGGCGGCCCCGGGGGCGACCATGGTCAGTGTGAACCTGGCCGGCCTCTCGCCCGGCAGCTACCGTGGCAGTGTGACCATGGTCTCGCCGCTGGCCAAACCCATGACCCAGACGGTCCCGGTGGATTTGACGGTTCAGGCCGCTGCGCAACCGCAACTCACCGCCGAGCCGGCCTCCCTGACATTTGAAGTGGCGACCGGGTCTGGCGATCCCTCGCCGCAGACGGTGCGCGTGGGCAACGGGGGAGGAGGCACGCTGGCCTGGACGGCGCGCGCGGAAACCGCCAGCGGCAACTGGCTCAGCGTCTCCCCGGCCTCCGGCAACGCTTCGGCCGGATCGCCGAGTTCGGTACTGGTCTCCGCCAAGGTGGCCGGCCTGGCGCCCGGCGTCTACTCCGGCGCGGTGAAGCTGGAAAGTCCGGCGACCGGCCAGGCGCAGACCGTGACCGTCTCGCTGCTGCTCGCTCAGCTTACCCAGACCATCCTGGTGAGCCAGACCGGCCTGCAGTTCACCGGCGTGGGAGGCGGAACGGCGGCGCCCTCGCAAAGCATCGGTGTCTTGAACATCGGGCAGGGGGCGATGAGCTGGACGGCCACGGCCAGCACGCTTTCGGGCGGCAACTGGCTGAGCGTCTCGCCGGCCAGCGGCCGCAGCGATGCCGGCTCGCTGGTGGTTCCCATGACCGACGTCAACGTGGACGTCACCGGATTGAAGCCCGGACAATACAGCGGCCTGATCCGCATCGAAGCCGCCAGCGCCAACAACTCTCCACAGTCGGTCACCGTGGACCTGAACGTGCTGCCGGCCGGAACGAATCCCGGCCCGCTGGTTCGCCCCACGGGCCTGATCTTCGCCGCGCGGGCGGGCACCTCCTCGCCGGGCTCGCAGACTGTTCGCCTGGCCACCGCAGTGCCCGGCCGGCTGGAAGTCCGTGGCGGCCTGCTGACTTTTGATGGCGCCAACTGGTTGGACGTGGTTCCGCGGAATCCCGTGGTGGCGCCCGCCGAACCGCGAGACGTGACCGTGCAGCCGACGCTGGGTTCGCTGGCGGCCGGCGTGTACCGCGGCGCCCTCACGTTCCTGTTTGCCGACGGCAGCCCCTCCCAGGTTGTGGACGTGCTTTTCGTGGTGGTTGGCGGCCAGGCGGGCGCCGCCGGCCGCGAGCCGTGGTGGGACGCCGAGGCCGATGCGGATACGGCCACCTGCACGCCGCAACGCTTGCAGGCCGTGCAGCGCAGCCTGGGAAGCAACTTCAGCACTCCGGCGGGATGGGCCAGCCCGATCGAGGTGCAGGTGGTGGATGATTGCGGCGCGCCGGCCACCGCCGCCACCGTGGTGGCCAGCTTCAGCAACGGCGACCCGCCGCTGCCGTTGGCCAGCCTGCGAAACGGGACCTATGTGGCCACCTGGCGGCCGGGGACGGCCTCCGGCCAGGTGGTGGTGACGGTGCGCGCCATCCAGCCGCCGCTGGCGCAGGCCGAGGTGCAGGCGCGCGGCAGCGTGGGGGCCAACGCCACTGCCCCGGCGCTGTATTCCGGCGGCATCGTCAACGGCGCCAGTTTCGCGGCCGGCGGCGCGGTGGCGCCGGGCAGCATCGTGGCCGTCTTCGGGCGCAACCTGGCCAGCGGCCTCAACTACGCTGTGCAAAAGCCGCTGGAAACCACGCTGGGCGGCGCCACCCTGAACATTGGCGGCCGCGACGCCCCCCTGTTCTTCTCCAGCGACGGCCAGATCAATGCCCAGGTGCCCTTCGAGCTGGTGCCGAACACGCGCCACAGCGCTGTCGTCAAAACTCGCCGGGACGCCGCCGGCCCGGAAACCTACGCGGTCCCCGAAAGCCTGACGGTGGCGGCTGCCCAGCCCGGAATTTTCACCGTGAACCAGCAGGGGACGGGGCAGGGCGTGATCATGGATGTAAAGAACCAGTTGGTGGACGCCGGCAACCCGGTCACGGCGGGCGATGTCGTGGTCATTTACTGCACGGGGATGGGGGCGACACAGCCCACCGTCGTTTCGGGCCAGGCGGCGCCTTCCGCCGAACCGCTGGCGCACGTGGCCGGGCCGGTGACCGCGACAGTGGGCGGCAAGCCGGCGGTGGTGCAGTTCGCCGGCCTTACGCCGGGCTTCATCGGCCTCTACCAGGTCAACGTGCAGATTCCGGAAGGCGTCACGGCCGGCAGCGCCGTCCCGCTGGTGGTCACCTCCGGCGGCGTGCCCAGCAACACGGTTACGCTGGGCATTCGTTGAGCGCGGGAGCGAATGGATAATCCGCGGATGGCGCGGATTCGCGCGGGTTCTTGTTCACTCATCAGTGAATCAATCAACAAATCGCCGATTCCCTGATAGCATGGCGGCGCGATGGCTGCACCGCTCACGGTTGTTCCGGAGCCGCGCCGGCAGCGCCGCTGGCTGGCCACTGCCCTGATCCTGGCGGCTGTCGCCGGGATCCTCCTGGCCGGCCCGCCCAAGGGGGTCAGCCCCCAGGGCTGGCGGCTGCTGGCCATTTTCACCGGCACCATTCTGGGACTGATGTTGCGCCCGCTGCCCGGCGGCGCGGTCGCCGTTATCGGCGTGACGGCGGTGATTCTGAGCGGAGCGCTGCCCATCCGCGGCGCGCTGGCCGGCTATGCCGACCCCACCGTCTGGCTGGTGTTCGTCGCGTTTCTGATAGCCCGCGGGCTGATCAAGACCGGGCTGGCGCGGCGCATCGCCCTGTACTTCGTCCGCGCCATCGGGCAAACCTCGCTGGGCCTCTCCTACGCCATGGTCCTTTCCGACGTGGTGCTGGCCACTATCATTCCCTCCAACGGGGCCCGCGCCGGCGGCGTGATCCTGCCGGTGGCCCGCAGCCTCTCGGAACTGTACGACTCGCTGCCGGGCAAGACTTCGGCGCTGCTGGGCTCCTTCCTGATGCTGTCGGTTTACCACGGGGACGTAGTGGCTTGCGCCATGTTCCTGACGGGGCAGGCCAGCAACGTTCTGGGAGCGCAGATGGCCGCCGGCATCGGCGGGGTTTCCATCTCCTGGGCGCGCTGGCTTTGGGTGGCCTTGCTGCCCGCCCTGGTGTCTCTGGCGGTCGTGCCCGCGTTCGTTTACTGGCTGCACCGGCCGCTGATCACGCGCACGCCGGCCGCCGCGCAGTTCGCGCGCCAACGGTTGGCCGAGATGGGGCCGCTGGACCGCTCGGAAAAGATCGCGCTGGCGGTCTTCCTTGGGGTGTTCGGGCTTTGGGTGACCTCCGGCTGGCACCAGCTTCACACCACTGCGGTCGCCCTGGTGGGCGTCAGCGCCTTGTTCATCACCGGGGTGCTGGATTGGGAGGACGTCATCAGCGAACGGGGCGCGTGGGACCTGTTCATCTGGTACGGCGCGCTGGTGCGCATGGGCGAGGCGCTCAATGAATTGGGCGTGACCGGCTATCTGGCCCAGCGCATCTCCGGCGCCTTGGTTGGCCTGCCGTGGTTTCCGGTGCTGCTGCTGGTGCTGGCCATTTACTTCTATTCCCATTACGGCTTCGCCAGCCTCACCGCGCACATGGTGGCCATGTACGCCCCGTTTCTGGCCCTGCTGATCGCCAGGGGCGCGCCCGCGCCGGTGGCCGCCTTCTCGCTGCTGTTCTTTGCCAACCTCGACGCCTCGCTTACGCATTACGGCACCACCCCGGCGCCGATGTTTTTCGCCACCGGTTACGTGGACCAGTTGACGTGGTGGCGGACGGGGTTCCTGGTCGCCCTCACTCACTGGGTGATCTGGCTTACGGTCGGGTTTGCCTGGTGGAAATTGATTGGCCTTTGGTAACCGCCGTGGCCAAGCCAACGCTCGCGGCTCATTTTTCAGGGCAGGGCTAGGGCAGGGTGCGGCCCACGGCCGGGGCGATCATCCGCAGCTCCTTCATCAGCGCCGTGAACTGATCCGGCGCCAACGATTGCGCGCCATCGCTGAGTGCGGTGTCGGGGCTGGGATGCACCTCGATCAGCAGGCCGTCGGCGCCGGCGGCCACCGCCGCGCGGGCCATGGGCGCCACCTTGTCGCGCCGCCCGGTCCCGTGCGAGGGATCGGCGATGATGGGAAGGTGCGAGAGCTTCTTCACCACCGGGATGGCGGAGATGTCCAGCGTGTTCCGGGTATAGCTCTCGAAGGTGCGGATACCCCGCTCGCACAGCACGATCTGGTAGTTCCCGCCCGCCATGATGTACTCGGCGGAAAGCAGAAGCTCCTCGATGGTAGCCGCGGTACCGCGCTTGAGCAGCACCGGCTTGTCGACCTTGCCCAGGCCGCGCAGCAGGTTGTAGTTCTGCATATTGCGGGCGCCGACCTGCAGCAGGTCCACGTAGCGGAGCATCATGGCCAGGTCGCCCGAATCCATGACCTCGGAGACCACCAGCAAACCGCAACGGTCGGCTGCCTCGCGCAGGTAGCGCAGGCCTTCCTCGCCCAGTCCCTGGAAGCTGTAGGGAGAGGTGCGGGGCTTGAACGCGCCGCCGCGCAGCAACCGGGCGCCGCAGGAAGCCACAATTTCCGCGCTGCGCTGGATCTGGTCCAGGCTTTCGACGCTGCACGGCCCCGCCATCATGATTACTTCCTGGCCGCCGATCTCCACCTCGCGTCCCGGCGGGCCGACTTTGACGATGGTGCCTTGCGGCCGGAAGGCGCGGCTGGCCAGCTTGTACGGCGCCGAAATGCGCAGCACCTCGGCCACGCCCTTGAGCACCTCGATGTCGCGCACGTCAAAATCGATTTTGGCCCCCACCGCGCCCAGCACCGTGTGACGCACCCCGGTCGAGCGGTGAATGTCGAAACCCATGCCCACCAGGCGGTCGATCACCGCCTGGACCTGAGGCTCGGAAGCCCCTTCTTGCATGACAACAACCATACGATCCCTTCAATTTCGGATTGCGGATTTCGGATTGCGGATTTCAAACGGGCCGCGACAATCCGCAATCCGCAATTAGTCTTTCTCCGTCTGGTTCAGCTCGGTGTCCACCGGCAACCCAGTCTCCTCGGCCCGCTCGGCATGCATCGGGACGCGCTGAATGGAGCGGCTTTCGTCGATGATGCGCTCGAACACCCGGCGCAGCGCCGCCAGCTCCAGCGGCCCCCCGTTGGCGCCGGCGATGTTGCGGAAGATTTCCTCTTCCCGCTGCGGTTCGTAAATCGGCATTCCGAGCTGCCGCTTCAGCTTGGCAATTTCGAGGACAAACTCGGAACGGCGATTAAACAGCGCCACCAGCTCGCGGTCCACCTCGTCGATTTTCTTACGCCAGTCGCTGATATCCATATTTCTAAGGTCCAAGGTCGTCGCCGCGGCGACTTCAAGGTCCAAAGTCAAGAGTTCGCATCGACGCGACCTTGGACCTTGGACCCTGGGCCTTGGACCCCTCGCCCGGCTTGCTTCAATTCGGCGGCCAAAGCGGCCAGGCGCTCGGCCGAGCGGTGTTCCTCGACCACGCGCACCAGCGCGCTGCCCACCACGGCGGCGTCGGCGTGGCCGCGCAGCTCGCGGATGTGTTCGGGCCGCGAGATGCCGAACCCCGCGGCCACCGGCAGCGACGATGCGGCGCGGAGGCGCTGGAGCAAGGGCAACAGTTGGCCGGACAGGGCCTGCTGCGTTCCGGTCACGCCCGTGCGGGACACGGCGTAGACGAAGCCGCGCGAGACCTCGCAGATGCGGCGAAGGCGCGCCTCGGTCGAGGTGGGCGCGGCCAGGAAGACGGTGTCCAGCTCCGCTTGCCGCATTCGCCCGATATAAGCGTCCGCTTCCTCGATGCTCAGGTCGGTGATGAGCACGCCGTCGATGCCGGCACGGCGGGCGTCGGCGGCAAAGCGGTCGAATCCGTAACGCAGAATCGGGTTCAGGTAGCTGAACAGCAGCAGCGGCAACCGGCTGCGGCCGCGGGCTTGGGCCGCCATCTCCAGCACGCCGGCCAGCGTCGTTCCCGAAGCCAGCGCCCGCTGGCTGGCCCGCTGGATCACCGGGCCATCGGCCAGCGGATCGGAGAAGGGAACGCCCAGCTCCAGCACATCGACGCCCGCCTCCTCCAGCGCCGGGATGAACTCCGCGGTAGCGCGCAGATCGGGGTCGCCGGCGGTGATGTAGGCCACCAGGCCCAACTCCTGCCGCTGCCGTAATTCCTCAAACCGTTT
>JAPKYU010000314.1 GCA_026394175.1 Acidobacteriota bacterium
GCGACTATCTGAAGTTCCTCGCCGACAGCGCCGAAGTCGAGGTCTCGGTGGTGTCCACCGGCCCTGAGCGCGGCCAGACGATGTGGGTGCCGGGCAGCAAGCTGTTCCAGGAATGGAGCGAGTGAACCCAATTGCGGATTGCGGATTGCGGATTGAGATCCGCAATCCTGCCTATGTTGCGGTTTAGCGAAGCGCGGCAACTGGTAATTGCAGAGATCGCTCGGGCGTTCCGCGCGCCGGAGACCGAATCGGTCACGCTGGCGGCGGCAGCCGGGCGCGTCCTGGCCGGGACGATCTGCGCCGACCGGGATTACCCGCCCTTCGACCGCGCCACCCGCGACGGTTTCGCCGTCCGCTCGGACGATCTTCGCGCGGTCCCCACTGAACTCCAGGTCATTGGGGAATTGCGGGCCGGGGCCGCCTTTGAGGGAGCGGTCGGTCCGGGCCAGTGCGTTTCGATCATGACGGGGGCGCCGGTGCCGGCGGGCGCGGACGCGGTGGTCATGATCGAGCACACGCAGCCGGCCGCCGCCGGCGCCGTGCGCATCGACCGCGCGCTCGAGCCGGGCGCGAACATCGTGCTCCGTGGCTCGGAGGCCGCCTCGGGCGCTCCCATCTTGCAGGCCGGCAAGCGCCTCGGTTACGCCGAGGTGGCGATGCTGGCTGGCGTCGGCTGCGCGTGCGTGCCGGTGTTTCGCCGCCCGCGTGTCGCGGTGTTGCCCACCGGCGACGAAATCGTCGAGGTGGACAGCGCGCCGCAGCCCTTCCAGATCCGCAACAGCAACAGCTATTCGCTTCAGGCGCAGGTGGCCGCCGCGGGCGGCGAACCCTGGCCGCTGGGCATTGCGCCGGACGAGGCGGGCCGCCTGCGTGAAATGATCGAGCAGGGGCTCTCGGCCGACCTGCTGCTGCTTTCCGGCGGCGTGTCGGTGGGCAAGTACGACCTGGTCGAGCAGGTCTTGCGGGAACTGGGTGCGGAGTTTTATTTCGATGCCGTGGCAATTCAGCCGGGCCGTCCACTGGTTTTTGGCCAGGCGCGCGGCCGGTTTTTCTTCGGCCTGCCCGGCAATCCGTTATCGACGATGGTTACGTTCGAATTGTTCGCGCGGCCGGCGATCGAGATTCTGGCCGGCGCCGAAGCGACACCGCTGCTGTTTCCGCGCGCCCGCCTGGCCGAAACCGTGCGCCACCAGCCCGGCCTGACGCGCTTTCTGCCGGCCTTGCTGGCGCCCGGCGAAAGCCCGCGCGGATGGCTCGATCCCGTCGTGCGCAAACTGCCCTGGCAAGGCTCGGGCGATATCGCGGCTCTTACGCGAGCCAATTGCTTTCTGGTGGTGCCCGAGGATCGGGAGCAGTTGGCTGCCGGCGAAATGGTCAGCGTGCTCTTGAAAAGTTAAAGCTGAAAGCTGCAAGCTGATAGCTGACAGTCTGGTACCCATGCCCGCGAACCTCAGCCCCGAATACATGGCCGCCGAGCAGCGCTTCAAAGCCGCCCGGGCCACCCGTGAGAAGCTGGAAGCGCTGGAAGAGATGCTCTCCACCATCCCCAAGCACAAGGGGACGGAGAAGATGCAGGGGGACATCAAGCGGCGCATCTCGAAGCTGCGCAGCGAGGCGCAGAAAAAGGGCGGCGCGGCCCACGCCCTCCCCTTGTACCACATCGACAAAGAAGGCGCCGGGCAGGTGGCGCTGGTGGGAGCGCCGAACGTGGGCAAATCCCTGCTGGTCAAGAAACTGACTCGCGCGCAGCCGGAAGTCGCCGATTACCCCTTCACCACCCGGCTTCCCACGCCCGGGATGATGGTTTTCGAAAACGTGCAGTTTCAACTGCTCGATCTGCCGCCGCTGTCCGAAGAATTCATGGAGAGCTGGGTGCCCACGCTGGTGCGGCAGGCGGACGTTGCCGTCCTGGTGGTGGATCTGTCGGCGGCGGACCTGCTCGAAGAAGTGGAAAACACCCGGGCGCTCATGGAGAAACACCGCATTGTGCTTGGGCCGCCGCCGGCGGCCGGCCTCGAGCCGGGTTGGGTGAGCAAGCGGACGCTGCTGGCGGCGAACAAGGCCGAGTTGCCGGATGCCGACGACAATTTCATTGCTTTGAAGGACCTCTTTGGCGACCGCTACGCGATGCTCGCCGTCTCCGCCGAAACCGGCTCCGGCCTGGACGAGTTTCGCCGCGCCGTCTTCGACCTGATGGGCGTGGTGCGGGTGTTCACCAAGGCGCCGGGCAAGAAGCCGGAGCTGGACGCGCCTTACGTGCTCCGGCGCGGCTCGACGGCCCTGAACGCCGCCGAGCATGTTCACAAGGACTTCGCCGCCCAGCTCAAGTTCGCGCGGATTTGGGGACACACCAGGTTCGACGGGCAGATGGTGCAGCGCGATTACGTGCTCGAAGACGGTGACATTATCGAGCTCCACATTTAAGGGGGTGCTGAACCACCAAGACACCAAGACACAAAGGAATCAGGAAGGATACGGAAGGAAGCCCTCTTCCCAGAAATGGCGGTCGAAGGCGAGCGCGTGGCGGACGCCGTGTTCGCGCATCACGAGGAAGCTGACCTCATCCACCAGGCTGTATCTGCCCTTGCGTTCGGTAAATCTCTCGACGGCGGCGCGATGCAGCGTCTCATCAACCCATCTCACCTCAAACTTCTCCACATCAGAGAGGCACTGACGGACCGCATCCCAGCCGCGTCGGCGGGCCAGTAAGGCAACAGTCTCCAGGATGACATAGCTGTGAACCAGAAGATCACCGGGCTCCGCGAGAACGGCCGCGAAACCCGCAGCGGCGCGCTCGTGGTTTGGATCATCACGGTCGGCGAAGGCATAGATGGCTGAGGTGTCAACGAACACTACCATCGGTCTTCACCCAATATCTCATCGTGGCGTTCTGAGACGCTGTCTTCCGGCCGTCCAGAGGCGAAACAGCCGAAGAGTTTGAAATCCTCAACCCTCCGCGGCAGCGGCTTCGTCGGTAAGGTCGTATGCGGGCCAGGAGATATCTTCACCCTGCCTTTGACCGTTCGCGCCCGCCCAGGCGCGTGCTTGGCCAGCAGCTCGCGAACGACGACCGTCACGGATCGCCCTTGGAGAGACGCATACTCACGCAATGCGTCGTATGTCGGATCGTCGACCTGAACCTGGATTCTGCGCATAGCGGCCCCCCAGGCAAGAATAGCACAGGCGGGATAACACCGAACGGCCGGCGCCGTTCGGTGCTACGCTAATAGATTCCGCGTGGAGGTTGTCATGCCGTTCCAGAAACGCCGGCGCCTGGCCGCGCCGGCGCTGATTCTGCTGCTTGCAGCATTCTGTGCCGCCCAAACCATACCGGTCGAGACGCACACGCTGAAAAACGGGATGAAGGTGATCATCCACGAGGACCACTCGATTCCCAACGTGGCCTTCTACATCTTCTATCGGATCGGGTCGCGCAACGAGCGCCCGGGGACCACCGGAATCTCCCACTTCTTCGAACACATGATGTTCAACGGGGCGAAGAAGTACGGTCCCGGGGAGTTCGACCGCGCGATGGAGGACGCCGGCGGCAACAACAATGCCTACACCGGCAAGGACGCCACCGTCTACCAGGACTGGTTTCCGGCCACGACTCTGAAGCTGATTTTCGACCTGGAGGCGGACCGCATCGCCAGCCTCGACTTCGACCCCAAGATGGTGCAGTCGGAGCGGGGCGTGGTGGCTTCCGAGCGGCGGACCAGCGTTGAAGCCAACAACTATGGCGCGCTCAGCGAGCAACTGTGGGCCGCCGCCTTCACCGCCCATCCCTACCATTGGCCGGTCATCGGGTGGATGTCGGATATCGAAAGCTGGAGCATCGAGGACCTCAAAGCCTACTTTCGGATGGGCTACGCCCCGAACAACGCCGTCATGGTGGTCAGCGGGGCGGTTGAGCCCAAGAGCTTCCTGGCGCTGGCCGAGCAATACATCGGCGTGTTGCCGCCGCGCGACCCGCCGCCGCCGGTGCGCACCAAGGAGCCGGAGCAGAGCGGGGAGCGGCGCCTGCGCCTGGAGAAGTTCGCGCAGGTTCCCATCCTGATGTGCGCCTGGCACGTTCCCGAGACCGCCCACCCCGATTACTACCCGCTGCGCGCGCTGCAGATCATCCTGCTGAGCGGGCAAAGCTCCCGCATCTACCAGCGGCTGGTGGAGAAAGATCAACTGGCCATCTCGGTCGGCGGCGGCATGGGATTCTCGCTCGATCCCACCCTGTTCACGATTACCGCCCAGCCGCGCGCGGGCATCGCGCCGGAAGCGGTCGAGAAAGCGCTCTACGAGGAACTGGCCCGCGTCCGCGACGAACTGGTCACCGACCGCGAAGTGGAAAAGGCCAAGAACATCCTGCTGGCCGGCTTCTACCGCCAGATGAAGAGCATCGACGGCAAGGCCAACACGCTGGGCAGCTACGAGCTGTACTTCGGCGACCACCGCAAACTGTTCACCGCCGCCGAGCAGTATGCCAAGGTCACCCGCGAAGACCTGCGGCGGGTGGCGCAGCGGTACTTCGAGGAGAAGAACCGCACCGTGGCCACGCTGCTGCCGGAGAAACCGAAAGGAGCTGCGCAATGAACCGCCGAAACCCGAGCCGCAGATTTCGCAGATTGCACGGATTTCATCTGCCGGTTTCCTTCTTGCTTGTGCTGCTCCTGACTTGTGTCAGTGCACCGGCCCAGCAGGAAGCGCTGAAGCTGCCGTCTTACAAGAAGACGCAACTGCCCAACGGCATCACCGCGCTGCTGATGGAGAAGCACGCGGTGCCGCTGGTCAGCTTCCAGATTACCCTGCGGACGGGCACAACCGCCGACCCGCCCGGCAAGGAAGGCCTGGCGGGCATCACCAACGACCTTCTGCGCAAGGGCACGCCCACGCGCACCGCCGACCAGATTTCGGCCGACCTGGATTTCATCGGCGCCGCCCTGTCCACCACCGAAAGCCCGGATTCGCTGCGGGTCTACGCCGAATTCATGAAGAAGGACGTGGCCACCGGCCTCGATCTGCTCGCCGACATCCTGCGCAATCCGACCTTTCCGCAGGAGGAAGCGGACAAGCTGATCAAGCGGCGCATCGACGGCATGCGCTCGGCCAAGGACCAGGCCCAGGCGGTCATCGGCAACTACTTCGACGCCTTCCTGTACGGCGGGCATCCCTACGGCCGGCCGGCGGAGGGCGACGAGCGGTCGCTGGCGGCCATCGCCCGCGACGACATTGCGAAGTTCTACCGGCAGCAGTATGTGCCGGCGAACATGATCGTGGCCGTGGTGGGCGACCTCAGCGCCGCCGACATGGAGAAGCTGCTGGCCGAGCGCTTGGGGAGCATGCCGCGGGCCTCCGCGCCCGCCATCCAGGTGCCCGAACCCAAGCCGGCCACCGGCCGCCGCCTGCTCCTGGTAGACAAGCCCGATTCCACCCAGACCTTTTTCCGCATCGGCAACGTGGGCGTCTCGCGGACCCACCCCGACCGGGTCGCCATCCGCGTGGTCAATACGCTGTTTGGCGG
>JAPKYU010000012.1 GCA_026394175.1 Acidobacteriota bacterium
GGGGCCTTCAGCATCAGCACGCGGTCGCGGTGCGGCACCTTGTTTTTCGGGTCGCCCCCGTCCAGCGCCTCCACCCACGCCAGCGTAGCCGGCTCCGTGGGACGCCAGCCGTAATTGCGTGGCCCGGTGGGAACGCCGTCCTGCGGAACGCTGTCAGCGAGCGGGAGGCTGGCCACTTTGTGCACCATTTTGCCGGCGCGGTCCCATACCTCGACTTCCTTGGGAAAGCTCGTCAGCGGATACAGGTAGGAGTAGGGACGGTGGATGCGGGCCGTCAGCAGCAATTTGCCGTCGGGCGAGGGCACCGCCGCCTGATAGATGCCCGGCTTGCCGATGGGAGTCGCGGCGCCGGTCGCTGTGTCCAGCAGCACGAGCTGCGACGTGGTGTAGTACTCGAACAGTTTCTCGTCGTGCGGCGTCTTCAGCAGGTCCTGGAAGGTCCAGGCGCCGGCCTTCACGCCCACGCTTTCCTGCGCGTTCGGACCAGCGGGGACGGTGGGCGCGGCCGGCGGAGCGCCCCGCCCGGCCGGAATCGTCTGCACCAGCAGCGTCTTGTTGTCCGGCATCCAGCGTACCGCATCGCCATAGGCGCCATTCAGGCGGATGCCGGCCAGCTTGCGGACAGAGGCCGTCGCCGTATTGCCGACCCACAACTCAATGCCCGCCGGCGTGGTGTTTATGAACGCAAACTGCTTCCCGTCGTAGCTGAATTCGGGCGCGCCCAGGCGGCCGCCGGCCGGCGTTGCCAGCTTGACTTCCTTGCCGTTCGGCAGTTTTTTCAACATCAGGCCGGTGATGGCCGTCAAGCGGCGATGCGGTCCGTTGGTCTTCGGATTGATCCGCAGACCGGCCAGGCGCAGCATGGGCTGGGCCAGCTCGGCAATCGAGGGATAGCGCTGCCATTCCATCAGCACCATGGTGTCGCGCGTCGGGCTGATCTCGACCAGCGGGGTGGGCGGGGCGTTCAGCACGTCCAGCACCGCTTTCGGCGGCTTCTGGTATTTCTCTTCAGCCGCGCTGAAACAGACAAAGACAACCAGGAGAGCGATGAGCAGAAACCGGATGTTGCGCATAGGGGCGCATTTTACTCCTAAACCGGCCGCTTTCAATAGAGCCGAGAGCGGCCGTTGCGGGCCATGGTATTCAGCGCCGTGTGTTATGCTTGGCCCATGGCCGATACGAAGATCCTCATCACGGCCGACCAGTTGTTTCCTATGTCGTTTCCCGACGAGCGCGTCGAGCTGTCTGAAGGAGAGCTGATCCGCATGGCGCCTGCAGGATTTGAGCACGGCCGAGTGGGCCTCAACATAGGCTCGTTCCTTCGTGTGTTCGCTTTGGAACACAATCTGGGAACCGTGGTCGGTTCGGAAGCGGGCTTCCGGTTGGATGAGCAGACGGTTCGATCTCCGGATGCGGCCTTCGTCTCGCGGGCGCGGATCCAGGAGCGAGGTTCACCGGAAGCCTTCTGGCCGGGCGCGCCTGATCTCGCTGTTGAAGTGGTGTCTCCGGGAGATGATGCTGCCGATCTCGAACGCAAGATCGAGGAATACTTCCGCGCGGGCACCCGGCTGGTCTGGGTGGTGTATCCCCGTAAGAAACGCATCCACGTCTTTCACAATGCCAGGGAGGTGCGGGTACTGGAGGCCTCCGAAACACTCTCGGGCAACGACGTGCTCCCCGGCTTTTCCATCCCGGTCGAAAAGATTTTCCTGTAAATTTGTAGCCTCAGCCGATGCGAATAGGAGTTGACAGCGGCGGCACGTTCACCGACTGCGTCTACCTGCAGGATGGCGCACTGCGCGTGAAGAAGGTGTTTTCCACCCCGCGCGATCCGTCGCGCGCCATCGTGCGGGCGGTTGAGGAAGTGGCCGCGGCGGGCGCGCCGGTCGAGATCCTGCACGGAACCACGGTGGGCACCAACACGCTGCTGGAGCGAAAAGGCGCCAGGGTGGTGTTCGTGACCACGGCCGGGTTTGAAGACACGCTGGCGATTGGCCGGCAGGCGCGGCCGCGGCTGTACGACCTGCTGGTGTCGCCGCCCGAGCCGCTGGTGCCGTCCGAGCGGCGTCTCGGCGTTGTCGAACGGACCGCCCCCGACGGTTCCATACTCCTCCGCCTGAGCGCGCGCGAGCTGGCCCGCCTGGTCAAAGCGGCGGCCGTGGCCGGGCCGGAATCGATGGCCATTTCGCTGCTGTTTTCCTTTGCCAACCCGGTGCATGAACGGGCCATCGCCGGCGCGCTGGAGCGCCTGGGCGTGCCCATTTCGGCCTCGCACCGGGTGCTCCCCGAATTCCGCGAATACGAGCGCGCCTCGACGGTGGTGGTGAACGCTTACCTGGCTCCGCGCATGGCCGGCTATTTGGGGGGCCTGGAGCGCTGGGCGAAGGTGCGGGCCGCCGGCGGCGCGGTGTATGTCATGCAATCGAGCGGGGGAATCACCAGGGCGGGCGTGGCCGCTCGCGAGCCCGTGCGCACGGTGCTTTCCGGGCCGGCGGGCGGGGTGGTGGGTGCGCACGCCGTGGCCCGGCGCGCCGGCATCGCCCCCATTATCAGCTTCGACATGGGCGGCACCTCGACCGACGTCTCCCTGGTCGAGGATGCGCTGCGCATTACGGGCGAATCGGTGGTGGCCGGCTTCCCGGTCGGCGTTCCCATGCTCGACATTCACACCGTCGGCGCGGGCGGCGGCTCCCTTGCCCGCATCGACGCCGGCGGCGCGCTGCGCGTGGGCCCGGAGTCGGCCGGCGCCGACCCCGGCCCTATCTGCTACGGGCGCGGCGAGCTACCCACGGTGACCGACGCCAACCTGCTGCTGGGGCGCCTGGATCCGGAATTCTTCCTGGGCGGCGAAATGCGCCTGGACCTGGAGCGGACCCGCCGCTTCTTCCGGCAGTTCTTGAAGCGGGCCGGGACCGGCTTCAGCCGCTCCGGCCCTGCCGGGGTACAGGCGCTGACCGAAGGCATCGTGCGAGTGGCCAACGCCTCGATGGAGAAGGCCATCCGGGTGATCTCCATCGAGCGGGGCCACGATCCGCGTGAGTTTACGCTGGTTTCGTTCGGCGGCGCCGGCGGCCTGCACGCCTGCGCCCTGGCGGCCGCGCTGCGCATTCCGCGCGTGCTTGTGCCACAGCATCCGGGCGCACTCTCGGCGCTCGGCATTCTGCTTTCCGACGCGGTGAAGGACTATTCGCGCACCGTGATGCTGCAGCCGGGCGATACGGCCCGGCTGGCCAGGCACTTCGCGGAGCTGGAGCGGCGGGGACAACAAGACCTGGCCCGCGAAGGCCTATTGACCCCTGCGGGCCGGCCGCCGCGGCGACCGCCCTGTTCCGTCATCCGCTCAGCCGACCTCCGCTATGCCGGGCAGGGATATGAGTTCAACGTGCCCTGGGAGTCTGCCGCCCAGGCCGTGGAAGCCTTCCACCGCGCTCACCAGTTGCGCTACGGCTACTCGGATAGCAGCCGGCCGGTGGAGATCGTGAACGTGCGGGTGCGGTTGACCATTCCGCAGCCTTCGGTATGGGCGGCGCGGGAGCGGGCACAGCGGAGAGTGGGGAGCAGCCGAGCCGCGCCGGTGATGCAAGCCCGCGGCTGTCATCCCATTTTCCGCCGCGACCGTCTCCGCCCCGGCGACCGCGTGTCGGGGCCCGCGGTCATCACCGAGTACAGCGCGACAACGTTCTTGCCTCCCGGGTTCGCCGCCCGCGTGGACAAACGGCAGAACTTGGTAATTGCGGATTTCGGATTGCGGAATGCGGAATAAGACCAAGCGCGACGCACGACGGCGACTGACCAGGCGGGGGGCAATCCGCAATCCGCAATCCGCACTCCGCAATTCTTTCGATCCGGTTCTGTTGGAGATTTATAAGAGCGCGTTCCACTCCATTGCCGAGGAGATGGGCGCGGCGCTGCGCCGCACGGCGTTCTCCCCCAACATCAAGGAGCGCCGCGATTATTCCTGCGCCGTGTTCGATGGCGCGGGGCGGGTGCTGGCCATGGGCGACCACATGCCCGTGCACCTGGGATCGATGCCCATGTCGGTGCGCGCGGCCCTCGATCAGCTCCGGCTGGAGCCGGGCGACATCGCGGTGCTCAACGATCCATTTGCCGGGGGCACCCACCTGCCCGACATCACCTTGGTGATGCCGGTGTACCCGAATTGCGGATTGCGGAACGCGGATTGCGGATTGCGCGCCCGCATCTTGAAATCCGCGATCAGCATTCCGCAATCCGCAATGTTCTACGTGGCATCCCGTGCCCACCATGCGGATGTCGGCGGCGCCTATCCCGGCTCCATGGGATTGTGTCGTGAGGTTTATCAAGAGGGCCTGCGTATCCCTCCGGTGAAACTCTGCCATCGGGGCGAGATCGACGGGGACAAGCTCAGATTCTTTCTGGCCAACGTCCGCACACCGGCCGAGCGCGAGGGCGACCTGATGGCCCAGGTTGCCGCCTGCCGCACCGGCGCGCGCCGGCTGGAAGAGCTGGTCGCCAAGTACGGCGCCGGCGAGGTGCGGGCTTACACTTCGCACCTGCTGGCCTACTCGGAACGGATGATGCGCGCGCTGCTCCGGCGGCTGCCGGCAGGGACCTTCACCGGCGAGGACTTTCTCGACGATGACGGCGTCAGTCCGGCGCCTGTTCGCATCCGCGTGGCCATCACGCTCAGTCCCGGCCGGGGGACCGCGCGCCTCGATTTTTCGGGAAGCAGCCCGCAGACTGCCGGCAGCATCAACGCCGTCTACGCTGTCACCTACTCGGCGGTCTTTTACGTGTTTCGTTGCCTGATGGCCTCCGGCCCGGCGGCCGAAGACGTTCCGGCCACCGCGGGATTGATGGCCCCGATTACCGTTCATGCTCCCGAAGGCTCGGTGGTCAACGCTCGGCCGCCGGCGGCGGTGGCCGGCGGAAACGTCGAGACGTCCCAGAGAATCGTGGACGTTGTCTTTCGGGCGCTGGCGCCGGTCCTGCCCGGCTTGGTTCCGGCGGCGAGCTCCGGCACCATGAACAATCTGTCCATCGGAGGAATTGATCCCCGCAACGGCAAAGCGTTCGCTTACTATGAGACCATCGCGGGGGGAATGGGAGCACGCCCGGGCATTGACGGCGCCAGCGGCATTCATACACACATGACCAACTCGCTCAATACCCCGGTGGAGGCGCTGGAGTACTTTTATCCCTTTCGCGTGCGGCGTTACGCCTATCGCCGCGGTTCGGGCGGCGCGGGGAGATACCGCGGCGGCGACGGCCTGGTGCGGGAGATCGAGTTCCTGGCACCCGTCCGGGGCACCATTCTTGCCGACCGCCGCCGCACCGCGCCCTACGGGCTCGCCGGCGGCCGGCCCGGCAAGACCGGCCGCAGCCTGATCCTCCGGGCCGGAGGCCGCATCAAGGAACTTCCGGGCAAATGCAGTTTTGAAGCGGCGGCAGGCGACGCCGTGCGCATCGAAACGCCCGGCGGCGGCGGTTGGGGACAGGCCGGAAGGCGGAAGGCAGTAAGCAGTAGGCAGTAGGCAGTAGGCAGAAGGCAGAAGGCAGAAGGCAGAAGGCAGTAAGCAGAGCCGACCTTGGACCTTATCGATGGAATGGATTGCCGCGAAATTCCTGGAATTATTTAGCCACTTCGGCTATTGGGCGGTTTTTTTCGGCGTGATGCTGGAGAATGCCGGGCTGCCGGTGCCCGGCGAAACGATTCTGCTGTTTGCCAGTTTCCTGGCCTGGCGAGGCGATTTTCGCCTGGCGTTGGTAATTCTCATCGCCTGCTGTGGCGCGACGCTGGGCGACAACATCGGGTTTGCCATCGGGCGGCGCGGCGGCCGGCCACTGCTCGAGCGCTACACCCGCAGGTCCAAGCATCTCCACAAGCGGCTGGTGCAAGCCGAAGGCTTCTTCCGGCGGCATGGAAGCTGGACGGTATTCATCGCGCGCTTCGTGACCGGGCTGCGTGTCTTCGCGGGGCCCCTGGCCGGCGCGCTGCACATGCCCTGGCCCCGCTTCCTGTTTTTCAATTTCTCGGGCGCTGTTATCTGGTCGATCGCCATCTCCCTGGCAGGGTATTTTTTCGGCAGCCAGTGGGAACGCCTGATCCACATCATCAAGAGCGTGAACATCGGCATTCTGGTTGCCGTCGCGCTGGTGGTGTATCTGCTCTGGCGCCGGCACTCACGCAGTCAACCGCCTGGCACAGATTGATTTCATCTGTTCTGCATCCGTGCAATCTGCGCAATCTGCGGATGAGGCCTCGTTAACCGAGCAGGGTGGCGAGTTCGACGAAGCAGTTGACCACCTGGGGATCGAATTGGCGGCCGGAGTCGGCCTGGAGGCGGCGCAGGCCCTCTTCCAGCGGCAGGGCCGCGCGGTAGGAACGGGAGGTGGTCATGGCGGCAAAGGCATCGACGGCGGCCACGATGCGGGCGCCCAAGGGGATTTGCGGGCCGCGCAAGGCGCCGGGGTACCCCTGGCCGTCCCAACGTTCGTGATGATGCAGGATATATAGGCTGGCGCGCTCCAGGCCGGGAATGACGTGCGTGACCTGCCAGCCGAATTCCGGATGCCGCCGCACGATGGCCCGTTCTTCTTCGCTCAGCCGCGAGGGCTTGTGCAGGATGGTGTCGGGGACGCCTACCTTGCCGATGTCGTGCAGGGTGGCGCCGATCTCCAGGTCCTCCATCTCGCGGTTCGGCATGCCCAGGCGCTGAGCCACGGCCAGCGCCAATTGCACCAGTTGGGTGCTGTGCACGCCGGTGTAGAGGTCCTTCAGATCCAGCAACTGGACCAATCCCAGGACGCAGCCGCGGCGCACACTGTCGGCATATTCGTCCACGCGGCGCTCGATCCGGGTCCAGCCCTGTGGGAACCGGGCCAGGACCGGATCAGTTGCCCGAAAGAGCCTGCAAGAGATCGATGCGCCCATAACCGAGACCGGCTCCTTTACTTTCGACCTCGTCCGCCGATCGCAGGATGCTCCAGTCCACCCAGTATCCCCGGAAGCCCCGCTGCATCAACAAAGCCGCTTCGCCGGCCACCTGCGGGGAGCTGAACGAGGTCCCCCAGAACGCGGCGTACTTGCCGCCCGGGAACGCGGTGATGATGCCGGTGCCAGGGGCCGCCACAGATACCGCGCTGCCATAGTTGCTGAAGGCCGCGCGGCTATCGTCGAAATTGGTGGCGGCGACGCCCAGCACTGTCAGATAGGCTGCCGGAAACAGCGGCACGCGGCTACTGTCGTTCCCGACCGACGCCACCATCACCACGCCCTGCCTGTCTGCGTAGGCGATGGCATCCTTCAGCCCCTTGCTGTCGCAGTCGCAACTGAAGCTCATGTTGATGACGTCGGCGCCCTGATCGGCCGCATAATAAATGGCGCGGATCACGTCATACATCTGGCCGTTTCCGTCCAGGCTGAAGGCCCTGAGCGGCATGATCTTGGCTTGCGGGGCCACCAGCCGCAGGATGCCGGCCACCCCCGTCCCGTGCCCGAACATGGCCGGCAGGCCGTTCAGAACCGAGACCGTCGATTGGTTCAGCACCGAAACCGTCGATTGGTTCAGGACCGACACGGTCGATTGGTTCAGATCGGCGTTTTCATTCAGGACCGAAACCGTGGATTGGTTCAGGCCCGCGAAGACCGAAATGTCGTTGCTGTTGCTGAGGAAGTTGAAACCCGGCATCAGGGCGCCGCGCAGCACCGGGTGGTTCGGATCCACCCCGTTGCTGATGTCGGCGATCACCACGCCGATTCCGGTCGAGATCTTATGGGCGGCGTCATTCTGGATGATGCGCATGGCCGGCTGATTCACGTATCCGCTGATCACCGTGCTGCCGTAGAACTGGGCCGACCGCATGTCCACCAGGGCATTCAAAACCGATACCGTGGATTGACTGAGGCCGGAAACGGCCCTCTGGTTCAGCACCGACACGGTGCTCTGGTTGAGAACGGAGACCGTGGACTGGTCCAGCTTGACCGGCGCGGGCAGAGAGGTGCGGCTATTCAGCTCGGCCGTAACCACGGAGGACTCGCCGCCCAATGCGGCGGACAAGGCCGCGCCGGAAGCGCCGGGAGCGGTTCGCAACCGATAGAGATTGCGCTTCCCGTCGACAGCGAGAACGCTGAGGTGGTGTCGTGCCAGCAGGCTGCTGTCGATCGCCGACGACGTCCGCACCACCAACTCGTCCTGGGCCCTTGCCCCGCCGACCGCGATCAGCACGGCCGCCAAAAGCACCAGAATCGGCCAGAAAGTCCGTTGCGTAGACATAATGCAACTCCCTGCGCGCTGTCAGCTTCTTCCGTCAGTCAACCGTGGTGGCGGAGGGGGGACACTCAATCCGGACCTGCCGGTCCGGGCAAAGCAGGCACACCGTCATTTCCCGGCGCGGCGCACTCTGGAACAGGAATTCACCTTGCCGGTTGGTATGGGTGCCCATAACGACACGGCCGCCCTCCAGCAGCAGGACGGGCAGGCCGCTCAATTGCTCCTGACTTACGTTCTTGCCCTGTACTTGTCCGGTGATCGATTGCGCCGCCGGGTCTTCCAGGGGCTCAATGTGCATGTCCAGCAGAAGTTCGCGCTCGGCGAAAACCAGGTGCCGGTCCAAGCGCAAGGCGCCGCGCACGCCGGCCGGAAGCGGCTGCAGGCAGCTATCGAAGACCAGGCGGGCGACCTGGGCCAGGCCCGCCAGCGGACGGACTTCCGGTTGACGAACCGCCCGGAACATGGCGCGCGCCCGCTGTTGCACCTCAGCCGGCGGAGTCGCTTCCCGGTCGCGCCGGGTCACTCCCGCCAGTTGTTGTGCGAACGCGAGGCCTCGTTGGCAGGCCGCGCAGCCCTCGCTCACGTGCGCTTCCAACCGCTCGGCCATCCGCATGGGAAATCTGCCGAGTTGATAAAGCACAAACTCCGTCAGTGAGAAATGGCGCTCTTTCATGGACTTTCTCGTGTCTCCAAAACTGGGTTTCCGTATCCCCAACCCATAAAGGGCCCCTCCGCGCCACGAAAGTATAGGGCCGAGAAATTCTTTCCCGCTTATCGAGCGGGGCGCCAGTCTCTCAGCAGCCGAAATGGTGGTCAATGGTACGGAGGTAACCGATAGTACGAAAAGGCTAAAGTGCGGTTTGCGGCGGTCCGCCGCCCAGGGCGGGCCCAATCCCGGCGCCGTGCACTCCACAGCGCCGCCCTGAAGGGCGGCGGTGGCGCCGTTGCCGGGCGGGTCAAGGTACTGGCATGGAACATGAACCGAGCGGCGCGCTTGATTTGCCTTCGCCTGCGGCGATACACTCTTGTAAAGCAGGTGGCTTCTATGTACACGAAGCGGATTCGACTACTTAAAGTTGCGGGGCTCGTCGCCGCGGTCTTGCTGCTGGCCGCCGTGGTGTGCGCCCAGTCACTGGGCGAGATCGCGCGGCAGGAGCGGGCCAAGAAGGGAGCGGCCGCGCCCGCGAAGGCTTCCCGCGTTTTTACCAACGAGAACCTTCCGCGCGAAGGCGGACTGAGCACCAGCGACACGGGCGCCGCGCCCACGGCCAAGGCCGGCGAGGCCAAAGAGGGCGCGGCCAAGGAGGGCGAGGCCAAGGAAGGCGAGGCCAAGGCCGAAGGCAAAGAGGGCGAAAAGAAGACCGAAAGCGCGGCCGCCAAACCCGGCGCCGAAGCGGAGAAGGAGTACCGCGAAAAAGCGGCCAAGTTGCGGGATGCGCTGGCCACCGAAGAGAGAAAGCTCGATGTCCTGCAGCGTGAGAGCAACCTGGCCAGCATCCAGTACTACTCCGACCCCAATCGGGCGATGAATGAGCAATACTCGCGCAATGAGTTGAATACCCGCCAGGCGGAGATCGACAAGCAGAAGGCCACGGTCGAAGCGGCCCGGCGGGCCATTTCCAATCTCGAAGACGAGTTGCGCAAGAAGAATCTGCCTCCCGGATGGGCGCGCTGATGTCTGAACGCCTCCTCCTGGTGGAGGACAAAGCCGAGTTGCGCCAGATGCTGAAGCTGGCGCTGCAGAAGGCCGGCTTCCAGGTGCAGGAAGCCGCCGACGGTGCCGAAGCGTCCCGCCTGATCCATTCCCAGCCCTTTTCCCTCGTCCTGACGGACCTGAGGTTGCCCGGCTGTACGGGGCTGGATCTGCTTCGGCAGGTCCAGGAAGTCGATCCCGGCGTTCCGGTCGTCCTGATGACCGCCTACGGCTCCATCGAGGAAGCCGTGCGGGCCATGAAAGAGGGGGCCTTCGATTTCATCCAGAAGCCCATCGATCTGGAGCACCTGAAGATGCTGCTGGAGCGGGCCTTGCTCCAGCAGAAGCTGGTACGCGAGAACCTGCTGCTCAAAGAGGAGGCCGCGGCGCGGTACGGCTTTCCGCGCATTATCGCCAGGCACGCCTCGATGGAAGCAGTGGCGCGCGATGTGCAGCGCGTGGCGCCCACGGAGACCACCGTGCTGCTGCTGGGAGAGAGCGGGACGGGTAAAGAGCTGTTTGCCCGCGCCATCCATCAGCTCAGCCCCCGCCAGGCCCAGCCCTTCGTGGCTATCAACTCCGCCGCCATTCCCGAAGGGCTGGTCGAGAACGAGCTGTTCGGACACGAAAAGGGCGCCTACACGGGCGCCGGCGCGCGCAAGATCGGGAAGTTTGAGCTGGCGCACCGCGGCACGATTTTCCTGGACGAAATCGGCGACCTGCCGCCGTCCATCCAGTCCAAGATCCTGCGGGTGCTCGAGGAACGGAAGTTCGAGCGCGTCGGCGGGCTGCAGACCATCGAAGTGGACGTGCGGGTGCTGGCCGCCACCAACTGCGACCTGCGGCAGGCGGTGGCGCGCAAGCTGTTTCGCGAAGATCTGTATTTCCGGATCGCCGCTCTGCCCATCGAGATTCCCCCGCTGCGCGAGCGGGGCGATGATATTTTGGAATTGGCCCGCCGCTTCGTCCAGCAGTTCGGGCACGAATTTCACAAGCCGCGAAGCGTGCTGTCCCCGGAAGCGGAGGAGGCGCTGCTGGCTTACGAGTGGCCGGGCAACGTTCGCGAGTTGCAGAACACGATTGAGCGCGCCGTGATACTGGCCGATCACGATTGCATCCGGCCCGAGGACTTGAACCTGCGCCTGCCGTCCGTCCCGGCGAAGGTGCCGGAGATCGGCCCCGAACCCTTCGATTGGGAGGGCTCATTGGAGGAGGTCACGGGGCGGGCGGTGACCCTGGTGGAGCGTACAAAAATCCTCCAGGTGCTCAAGGAAGCGCACTGGAACAAGGCCCGGGCCGCCGAAAAGCTCGGTATCGCTTACAAGACTCTGTTGGCCAAGGCCCGCTCGCTGGACCTGTAGCCTGCAGCCTGTTACCTCGAATGCGGCATATATCGGTTAATAACACCAACTACGTGCTGTTCGAGCCGGACGAGGAGGCCCTGGCGAAGATCGCCATCGAGGCCGGCTTTCGCGTCCAGATCGAGAAGCAGGAGCGGGTGTGCCTGATTTCGCTGGCGCCCCAGGTGCGCAAGCAGATGTTCTTCGACGCTGCCGATACCCGGCAGACCGGGCGGCTGGCCGCCGGCCGTACCTTCATCAACGGCGTGAGCGGCGCCGTTTATAACACGCCCTTTGTCCTGGAATCGCTGGCGGGCCCGGGAGTGCGGATCCGCCTGGCCACCGAAGTGCGCTGGGACGTGGCACGGAAGTATCCCCAAGGCGCCTGTGAGACCTCGGTGCTGATGCTCTTCCAGCAACTGGTTCAGGACCTGGCGGCGGGCATGGTAGGCGTGTGCGGCATGCCCCAATCCGTGCTCCAAGGTCCCAGGTCCAAGGTCCAAAGTCAGTGAGCCATCCGCCTCAGCGTCCCCGCGGTTCGTTCACACTCACAATGGCCTCAGTCCATTCCCGCAGGTTCCATTGATCGAATGCCACATCGGCGGTGATGATCGCGAGGCCGGAGGCATCCGCCGGCGGCGTCACCGAAAAGCGCAGGGCACGCTGCTGGCGCGCCGGTACTGAGACCCGAAGAGCAGCCGCCGGCGGTTTCCAGCCCGCCGGCGCATGTGCCGTGATCCTGAACTCCTGGCTGCGTCCAGAGTGATTCAGAACCGCCACTTGCAGCTCGATTGCTTTGCCCGCCTGCGTTTCCGCCTGGTAAGGACAGAAGCGCACCCAATGCTCGTCGAGGCCGAAGTTCGGGTCGTCCCACGGGAACAAGTCACGAAGCAAGCGGCGCCGCCGTTCCAGGTTGCCTAGCATTTGCTCAATCTGCTTCTCACTGAATCGGAATGCCGGCCCGACGTGCTGATTAATGAGCATGGTCCGGGGAGGCAGCCGCTTGAGCAGCCGCAGGCAGTACGCAAAGCCTTTTTCCGGCTCCATGAAATTGCGGTTCAGCAGGCAATAATCGTCGATTCCGGTCGGCGTGAACGAATCGCCGATGAAAAAAACGGGCTCGGCGTTATGGCGATCAGCGACCTTGGACCTCTTTTCCACCAGCAGGCCGCCGTGGTAGAGCGTTTGGCCGGGCAAATAGTAATAGGTAAATTCAAATTCATTCCACTGCTGCTTCTCGCTGTCGCGAGTCGGGCGGATGCTGTGAATGGCGTTGGCCGTTTGCACCGTCATGTGGTACGCCGAGGGGTGCTCCAGGATGTCTCGCATTTCCGCGCAGGCGATCACCGGGCAATGAAATTCCTCGGCCGCGGCCTGCACCTGGTCGGTGTGATCGCTGTGGTAATGCGTAACGTAGATGCCGTCGATTTTCCTGAATCGGCCGCCCTGCTGCAGCTTCTGCAACTCCTGGATGATGCGCTTGCTGCCGCAATCAATGAGGAATGCCGTGCCCGATCGGGAGACGATCAGGCGGGAGTTGCCAATTGGAATAATCCAGTCGGGCAGCTTCTCGGCCGTTTCCGCCGGCGGCATCCAACCCAGGGGTTGCTCGCCCAGCACCCGGGCGGCCTGGATGCGGATGCTGTCGTCGCCCCGGTACCAGCGCAACGCATCGATACTGAAATGGCTGGCGAACACGGCCTGTAGGCGCTCGACCAACCTGGTGAGTGCCGCCTGAGGGTCTTCGATCACCGGGCCACGCGCGGGAACCGCGTGCAGGCTGCGGATGACGTCGGCTGCGCGGGCCGCGTATCCGTGGTAGGCGTCTTCCTTGGCCTCAGGAATCGCGTCCTGGAGGCTGTAGAGATCGAGGATGCGGCCGTCGCCGTAAATCAGGTCTCCGGTGAAAGCCATGCGCTTGCCATCAATTTCGAGCAGATAAGAGACAGCGCCGCGCGTATAGCCGGGCGTGTCGAGCACGCGAATCTGAATCCCTTCCCAGTCGATGGTCTCCCCGCCGCGAACCGTGGTCACCTTCGCAAACGGCTCGGCAAGTATCCTGCTTGTCTGCTGGCTCTGATCCTTGAAGCGCGAGGTGGGGAAGCTTTCCCAGTAGCGCCTGACGCCGGTAAAAAACTGCTCTTCGGCGGCCGGTACAACAGCCTCGGCGCCGCCCTTGACCAGCGCGGCGCCGGCCCAGACAACGTCGCGCCGGTGATGCGTGAACAACACCTTATCCGCTGCTGCCGCGCGCTGACGCGGGTCGCCGTAAACGACCAGCGTCTTGCCGTGCCGGCTCACCAGCACGCCGTTCACCGGCCCGCGGACCAGGCTGACGCTCGGCGTTATGCGAACGACTTGCTCGCCGCACGCCGCATTGGCCGCGAGCAGCAACATCACAAACACAATGCGCAGCACCCAGCACATGGCGTCATTTCAGCACAAAGGTGCCAAGACACCAAGCCGACGCTTGGCAGAGGAGTGCCGCCGCACTCGCCGCAATCAGGTAGAATCACATCAGCAGGTCAAAATGTTCGGTGATGGAGCCCTCGCATTTCGGGAGTATGTGATGCGCGAACCACTGCCTCTGGCTACGGTTCAGGAAGCGGTGTTGGATTTTTTGCGGGACCGCAAGGACGCCGTCCTGTTCGGCGCCCAGGCGGTCAATGCTTATGCGCACGAAGCGCGCATGACGGAAGATGTGGACTTGCTCTCGACGCGAGCCGAAGAGTTGGCCAACGAGCTCCGCGATCACCTAGCGGCCCGCTTCCACATCGCCGTGCGCGTTCGCGAAATCGGAGAAGGTCGCGGCTACCGGCTTTACCAGATACGCAAGCCGGCCAACCGTCACCTGGTTGACGTGCGTCCGGTTGCCGAGCTGCCGGCTTCCCGAAAAATCCGAAGAGTGCTGGTGGCTGCGCCCGAGGAACTGGTCGCCTGCAAGGTGCTTGCCTGGCACCAGCGGCGCGGCCAGCCCAAATCCTGGACCGACCGGCGCGACTTGGCTGTGCTCCTGCTCGCTTTCCCGCAACTGAAGCAGCAACATGGAGCGGTGGAGCAAAGTCTCAAAGCCGCGGGCGCCGGCGCCGGCGTTCTTACTGCCTGGAAAGAGCTGGTCGTCCAGAAGATTGTGCCCGCCCGTGAAGACGACGAGTTTTAGTTCGCCCACCCCCACTATCGTTGAACGTTGAACGCTGAAGTTTGAACGGCTGCGCCGTGCAGGTCCTGCAGCGCGGAAACGCGGATTTCACCGCGCTGCAGCGCCTCGATGCCGGCCACAGCCGCCTTGGCGCCGGAGAGCGTGGTGATGCAGGGGATGCGGCGCTGGGCGGCCACGCGGCGAATGGATTGCTCATCGAAGTAGGAGTGGGCGCCGACCGGCGTGTTGATGACCAGCGAAATCTCCCCGCCCTTCAGCAGATCAATGGCGTTGGGCCGGCCTTCGCTCAGCTTGAAGATGATCTTCACCGGCACGCCGGCCTCGGCGATGACGCCGGCGGTGCCGCGGGTGGCCAGCACCTGGAAGCCGGCCTGCTGAAGGCGGCGGGCCAGGCCGGCGACTTCCGACTTGTCCTTGTCGGCCACGCTCAGGAACACCTTGCCCTTCAGCGGCAGGCGTTGGCCGGCGCTGAGCTGGGCCTTGGCAAAGGCCTCGCCGAAGTCCGCCCCCACCCCCATCACCTCGCCGGTGGATTTCATTTCCGGCCCCAGGCTCACGTCCACGCCCGGGAACTTTTCGAAGGGAAAGACCGGCGACTTGACAAACGCCGGCCGGCAGGGCAACTCGCCGCTGGTGAAACCGAATTCGCGCAGCTTGCGGCCCATCATCAGCCGCGCGGCCAGCTTGGCCAAAGGGACGCCGGTGGATTTGCTGACGTAGGGAACGGTGCGCGAGGCGCGCGGGTTGACCTCCAGAACGTACACCTTGCCGTTGCGGATGGCGTACTGCACGTTCATCAGCCCCACCACGCTCAAAGCCCTGGCCAGCCGGATGGTGTAATCGCGCAGCGTGCCGAGCGTCTCCGGCTTCAATGAAATCGTGGGCAGCACGCAGGAACTGTCCCCGGAGTGGATGCCGGCCTCTTCGATGTGCTCCATAATGCCGGCGATCAGCACGTCGTCGCCGTCGGCCAGGGCATCGACATCGATCTCGGTGGCGTCCTCCAGGAAGCGGTCGATGAGCACCGGCCGCGACTGCGAGTACTCCACCGCCTGCTTCATGTACTGCTCGACGGTGTCTTCGTCGTAGGCGATCACCATGGCGCGGCCGCCGAGCACGTAGCTGGGCCGCACCAGCACGGGGAAACCGATGTCGTTGGCCACCCGCAGCGCCTCGGGCACGCTGGTGGCGGTGCCGTTTTCCGGCTGCGGAATGTCCAGGTCGGCCAGCAGCTTCCCGAACCGCTTGCGGTCCTCGGCCAGGTCGATGGACTCCGGCGAGGTGCCGACAATCGGCACCCCGGCGCGCTTCAAGTCCAGCGCCAGGTTCAGCGGCGTCTGCCCGCCGAACTGCACGATGACGCCCATGGGCTGCTCGCGCTCGAAGATGTTCATCACGTCCTCGAAGGTCAGCGGCTCGAAGTAGAGGCGGTCGCTGGTGTCGTAGTCGGTCGAGACGGTTTCCGGGTTGCAGTTCACCATGATCGTCTCGTAGCCGTCCTCATGCAGGGCGAAGGAAGCGTGGCAGCAGCAGTAATCGAACTCGATTCCCTGGCCGATGCGGTTGGGGCCGCTGCCCAGGATCATCACCTTCTTGCGGTCGCTGGGATCGGCCTCGCATTCCGTTTCATAGGTCGAGTAGAGGTAGGGCGTGTAGGACTCGAATTCGGCCGAGCAGGTATCGACGCGCTTGAAGACGGCCCGGATGCCCTCGCGCCGGCGGCGTTCGCGGACGCGGAGCGGATCGCATCCCCAGGTGACCGCCAGGCGGGCGTCGCTCACCCCCATGCGCTTGGCCTCCCGCAGCATGTCGGCGGGCACGCCATCGGGGCCGCCGGCGCCCTCCAGTTGCTTCAGCATCTCGGCAACCTCGCGCAACTGCTCGAGGAACCAGGGATCGATGGCCGTCATCTGGGCCAGTTGCTTGACCGAGTAGCCGTGGGCCAGGGCATAGCGCAGGTAGGAGAGCCGGTCGGGGTGGGGCGTGACCAGGCGCTGGGTGAGCCGCTTGGGATCGACCGGGTCGCTGCCCGGCCGCCGCCCGGTTTCCAGCGACCGGATGCCCTTCATCAGCGCTTCCTTGAAGGTGCGGCCAATGGCCATCACCTCCCCCACCGATTTCATCTGCGTTCCAAGGGTGTCATCGGCGCCCTGGAACTTCTCGAACTGCCACTTCGGAATCTTGACCACCACGTAGTCCAGAGTGGGCTCGAAGCAGGAAGGCGTCTTGCGGGTGATGTCGTTGGGGATTTCCTCCAGCGTGTACCCGACCGCCAGCTTGGCGGCAATCTTGGCGATGGGGAAGCCGGTGGCCTTCGATGCCAGCGCCGAGCTGCGCGACACGCGCGGGTTCATCTCGATCACCACCATGCGGCCGGTCTCCGGATGGATGGCGAACTGGATGTTCGAGCCGCCCGTTTCCACGCCCACCTCGCGGATCACGGCAATGGCCGCATCGCGCATGTTCTGGTATTCGCGGTCGGTCAGCGTCTGCACCGGGGCCACGGTGATCGAATCGCCGGTGTGCACCCCCATGGGGTCGAAGTTCTCGATCGAGCAGATGATGATGACGTTGTCGGCCAGGTCGCGCATCACCTCCAGCTCGAACTCCTTCCAGCCCAGCACACTTTCCTCGATCAGCACCTCGTGGACGGGACTGATGTCCAGCCCGCGGCCCAGCATGTGGACGAATTCCTCGCGGTTGTAGCCGATGCCGCCGCCGGTGCCGCCCAGCGTGAACGAGGGTCTTAGGATGACGGGATAGCCGATGCGCGCGGCCAGATCCAGCCCGTCCTTGAGGTTGTTCACCAGGCCGCTCTTCGGGACGTCCAGGCCGATGCGCCGCATGGCGTCCTTGAACATCAGCCGGTCCTCAGCCATCTTGATGGAGCGCAGGCCGGCGCCGATCAGCTCCACTCCGTATTTCTCCAGCACCCCCGCCTCGGCGAGCTGCACCGACAGGTTCAATGCCGTCTGCCCCCCGACGGTCGACAGCAGCGCGTCGGGCCGCTCGCGGACGATGATGGCTTCGACGTATTCCACCTCCAGCGGCTCGATAAAGGTGCGGTCGGCCAGCTCCGGGTCGGTCATGATGGTGGCCGGATTGGAGTTGACCAGGATCACCTGGTAGCCTTCCGAGCGCAGCGCCTTGCAGGCCTGCGTGCCCGAGTAGTCGAACTCGCACGCCTGCCCGATGATGATCGGGCCGGAGCCTACGATCAGGATGCGCTTGATGTCGGTTCTCTTCGGCACGTTTCTCAGCTATCAGCTATCAGTTGTCAGCTATCAGCTATCAGCCGTCTGGCTGAAAGCTGATAGCTTCAATTCTTGAATTGCTCCATGAGCTTCACGAAATCGTCGAACAAGTACAGCGAATCGTGCGGGCCGGGCGCCGCTTCCGGGTGGTATTGCACGCAGAAAACCGGCTGCGAGCGGTGCCGGAACCCTTCCAATGTCTGGTCGTTCAGGTTCTTGTGCGTGGGCTCGAGTTCATTCAGGTTCAGGGAATCCGGATCGACGGCGAAACCATGGTTGTGCGAGGTGATCTCGACCCGGCCGGTCACCAGGTTCTTCACCGGGTGGTTGGCGCCGCGGTGCCCGAATTTCAGCTTGTAGGTGCGGCCGCCCAGCGCCAGCCCCAGGATCTGGTGCCCCAGGCAGATGCCGAAGATCGGCGTCCTGCCGAGCAGCTTGCGCACCTCGGCGATCTGCGCGCGCAAGGGCTCGGGGTCGCCCGGGCCATTGGAGAGGAAGATGCCGTCGGGCTTGAGCGCCAGCGCGTCTTCGGCCGAAGTGAGCGAAGGAACGACGGTGACGCGGCAGCCGCAGGCCACCAGCCGCCTCAGGATGTTGTGCTTGATGCCGTAATCGTAGGCCACCACGTGATAGCGCGGTTCCGGCGCCGCCGGCCACTCGCCCCCCGGACCGGGCGCCAGCGGCCTGGGCGCCTCGCTCCAGACGTAGCGCTGCTTGGTGGACACCGAGGTGGCCAGGTCCAGGCCGGCCATCGAAGGGATGGAGCGCGCCTTGGCCACCAGTTTCTCCGGGTCGGCTTCCAGCGTGGAGATCACACCGCGCATCACGCCCCGGCTGCGCAGATGCCGCACCAGCAGCCGGGTGTCGAGCCCGGCGATGACCGGGATGCGGTAGCGGGCCAGGAACTGCTCGGCGTTGTCGCGGCTGCGCCAGTTGCTGGCCACGGCGCTGAATTCCCGCACCACCAGCCCCTCGATGTACGGCCGCGTGGCCTCGTTGTCCTCCGGGTTGGTCCCGTAGTTGCCGATTTCCGGATTGGTGAGGATCACGATCTGGCCCGCGTAGGAGGGATCGGTGAAGATCTCCTGGTAGCCGGTGATCGCCGTGTTAAAGACCACTTCGCCGTAGCACTCGCCCTTCGCTCCGTGGCCGATTCCCTGGAAAACGCTGCCGTCTTCCAGCGCAAGAAATGCATGCATAGGTGACAGGTGTTAGGTGCCAGGTGTTAGGTGTCAGAAGCGGGATGGCAGCCGATCACGCCCCCCTGGCACCTAACACCTAAAACCTAACACCTGATTTTTACTTGAGGACTTGGAACTTGTCCACCGGCCAGTACACGAGGACGGCCTTGCCGTAGATCTGTTCCCGCGCCACCGTGCCCCAGGACCGGCTGTCGTTCGAGGAATTGCGGTGGTCCCCCAGAACGAAAAAATGATCGGGCTCGACCAGCGCCGACGGGTAGCTCTGACGATCCAGGTAGTCGGAAAGGATGTAGGGCTCGCTTAACAATTGGCCGTTGATGTAAACGCTGCCGCCGGTAATGCGTACCACCTCTCCCGGGAGGCCGATGACGCGCTTGATGTACGACTTGCTGGGATCGATCGGGTACCAGAACACCACCACGTCGCCGCGCTTGATGCTTTCAAACCGGTACACGAATTTGTTGATAAAAATCCGTTCCTGGTCGGTCAGCCCAGGCATCATACTGGTGCCTTCCACCTTGACCGGCTGATAGAGGAAGACGATGGTCAGGCCGGCGATCACCATGGAGATGGCCAGATCGCGCAGCCACATCCGCAGATGAGAGAAGGACACGGGCGCCGCCCCGGCCGGCGCTGCTTCCTGGCGGTCGTCTGTGCCCAACAATTCCTGCATGTCGTTTTCCAGGTGATCTATTTATTAATACCACATTGTAGCGAAAGCCGAGAATCCTTGCAGTTGTACCGCTGGCGTCCCGCCGGCCGGCCCAGGCCAGTTGTGGTTCAAACACAGGCCGATTCAAACGCCGCAGAACTTCCATCCGGGACGCGGGTCGGGCATCTCGCGCGCTGTGCCGCTGGGGGCCCGGTCGCCGCGGCGACTCTTTCAGGCTGCACCGTACAAACCAAATGCCGCCGACGGCAGCGGTACAACGACCCGTTTGCGAGGGCGTCAACTCGCCGTGGGCCAGCGCTTCGACCACCCTGGCGAACCCGGCCGTAATGTCCTGGGCCGTTGCCGGCGCGGGAAGCTGCAACGTCAGGGAGCGCTCCCTGCGCACCGGCATCATGCGGTCCAGGCAAAGGCGCAGCGCGGAGACGTCGCCGGTGAGCGCCTTCTCGCCTGAAACTGCGTGGGTTGCACGTACAACGCCGATGACGGGAGGCCAAACGGGGGCCGGCGCATCCCTCCGGGATGCGCGCTGGAGTTTTTACATTTTTCCACCAATCGAAGACGCATCGTTCCACCGGCGGTCGAGAGGCTAAAGCCCGCTTCCAGCGGGTCCGCCGCGGCGGAGGTTAATAGGCCAGCCGTTTACGGCTGGTACCAGGAGCAACCAGATTCAGAAGCCCGTTTCAACGGGCTTCTCGTTCAACGGCTTCAGCCACCGCCCCATGCCGAGCCGCGAAACACGGAGAAGCGGCTAAAGCCTCTGTCCGAGAAGGCCGTTGGAAACGGCCTTCCCCGAAAAGCGCCGCCAGGCCGTTGTTGGGCGGCGGCGGCGCTCCTACCGCAGATGCACGACATTCGCCATTATAAGTCGAGCGTAGTCCGAGGACAGGAATGCAATCACATCGGCTACGTCTTCCGGCCGTACGATGTGGATTAGATTGGAGCTCCGCTTCACATGCTCGCGTATCGCATTATTCACCCAACCAGTGTCCGTGACCGGCGGATAGACGATATTGGCTGTGATGCCAAACGGCGCGAGCTCGAACACCGCAGACATCGTGTAGTTCTCCAAGGCAGATTTCGCAGCGCCGTAGGATGCCTCGTCGGGGAACCCCAGTGGCCCGCCGGACGTCAGACCGATGATGCGCCCCCAGTTGGCCTGCCTGTCAATGTGTCGCCGAGCGAATTCGGCAATCATGAGAGCCCGGCCACGCGCATCGACTGAGAACAGCTGCTCGTGCGTAGCTGCGGATACGCTCACCATTTTGACACCGGTGGCGTGCTGCCCACCGGTCGTGAACGTGTCCGACACCCAACCGCTGGCGTTGTTGACCAAGATATCGACAGGCCCAAGCTCCGCCTCTGCGAAGTCAAAGGGCCGTGCTGGCGCTCCTGCGTCCTTGAGATCAGCCTCCATGGCTACTGCCCGACCGGCGCCCTGCTCGGCCCGCGGGTGCTGGATTCGCGGCGCGGCATCTCCTACTGGACCATCGAGGCCAG
>JAPKYU010000251.1 GCA_026394175.1 Acidobacteriota bacterium
AGAGCAGCGAGTCACCCCTCTCGACGTGACGACGTACACTGCACGTATCGTGGACCGACTGCTCGGCGAGAGTAGGTTTCCGTACCAGCCGGCGGCAGGCGGCGCGTTGAGGCGACTGGCCTCCGTTACCGGGAACCATCAGCGGTTGAACCGGCACCGCATCGAGCCGGTGGATGCGGCGGCGATCCGTGTTCACGTTACCGCCACCAACGGCGATCCCTCAGCCCGCATCTTCGAGATTCGCTGCTACTAGGCCGGACATTCACCACGGATGAACACGGATGAACACGGATAAACTTGGACCAAACATAGCCGGCAGCAAGCGCAGCCGCGGGCTACGCTGCGGGGACGAAATAGAAGGCGATGGCCAGAATCGCGTAGAGGGCCAGCATCATCAGCCCTTCCATCCAGTTTGTTTCTCCGTCCAGGCAGATGCTGACCATGATGATGACCGCCAGCGCCACGGCCACGATCCAGCCCGGGCCGGCGGTTTAGAATTGTCTGCTGCAACCATGCGCTTGCTCATCTCCCGCGACATACCAGTCTAGCCACAGACGCACAAGGACACAAAGCAGCTAAATAGTACCGAAGTACCGCAACCAAGTGCGCCGCTGATTGTCTAATAGCCGGTAGCGGGGCCGCTTATCGGCGGAGAGGTATTGGAAATGCGCAGTCAAAACAATCAAGCTGTCACTCAAATCTCTAAGGCTAATGAATCCAACAGCCTCCGGAACGGAGGGCAACTCGAACGGTTCTTCGATCTCTCTTTAGACCTCTTGTGCATTGCCGGCTTTGATGGCTACTTCAAGATGCTGAATCCGGCCTGGGAGCGGACCCTGGGCTTCACCCGGCAGGAACTGCTGGCCCGGCCGTACATCGAGTTCATACACCCGGACGACCGGATGGACACTCGGGCGGAACAAACCAAATTACTGGAGGGAGCGCCGGTCCTGCATTTCGAGAACCGATACCGCACCAAAGAGGGCCGCTACCGGTGGCTGAACTGGAAAGCGACGCCGTTTGCCGGAGAACAGGTCATTTACGCCGCGGCCCGCGACATCACCGAGCGAAAACGCCAGGAGGCGCTGCTGGCGGGAGAGAAGCGGGTGCTGGAAATGCTGTCCACCGGCGCCGGTCTGGCCGAGACACTGGAGAGCCTCACGGAAGCGGTGGAAGCCGTCACAGACGAGATGAGGTGCTCGATTCTTCTGCTGGAGCAAGAAGGCGCCCGTCTGCATCCGGTGGCCGGTCAACGGCTGCCGGAAGCATATAGCCGGGCGATCGACGGTGTCGAAATCGGGCCGAACGTGGGCTCCTGCGGCACGGCCGCCTACCTCCGCGCGCCCGTCGTGGTCGCCGACATTGCCGGCGACCCGCGCTGGGAAGCCTTCCGGGACCTGGCGCTGGCCCATGGCCTGCGCGCCTGCTGGTCCACGCCGATCTTTTGCTCGAAAGGCACGGTGCTGGGCACCTTCGCCATGTACTATGGCGAACCGCGCAACCCCAGTGAAATGGACTTGAAGGTGATCGAGCGGGCCACTCACCTGGCCGGCATAGCCATCGAGCACAAAAGGGCCGAAGAGAATCTGGCCCGGGCCCATGATCAACTGGAGGCCCGCATCCAGGAGCGGACGGCGCAACTGGCGGCCACCAACGAGGCGCTGGAGGCCGAAATCGTGGAGCGCAAGCGGGCTGAAGAGGAAATCAAGAAGCAGCAGGAATCCATCCGGCGCCTCTCGACGCCGGTGCTTCCGGTGCGGGAGCGCCTGCTGATTCTGCCCATAATCGGGGAGATCGACGCACAGCGGGCCCGGCAGCTCACAGACCAGTTGTTGCACGGCATTCGCGCCAACCGCGCCCGCGTCGTGGTGATGGACATGACCGGCGTGGCTTCGGTGGACTCCTACGTGGCCAACCACCTGGTCAGGACCGTGCGGGCGGCCAACCTGCTTGGCGCGTCCGTTATCGTTACCGGGCTTTCGCGCGAGATCACCCAGACGCTGGTCCACATCGACGTGGACCTCAGCAGCCTGACCACCCTCGGCGACCTGCAGAGCGGCATTGAAGAAGCCGAGCGCCGGCTCGGCTACCACCTGTCCGTTGTCGCGCGCCACACTGGCGCGTGACAATGGGACCCGGCCCGCGCGCATTTCTCGCCAACCCAACTGAGGCGCGACCCTTGGCGGGCGTGCGCAAAACCATCAGCGACGGGAACGCCGTTACGGTTGCGGCTCAGCCGCGAACAGGCCGGGTAAGTCATTGCAGGACAAGGGGGAAAAAAGCCATCGTTCCGCCCGCCGCTACAATCTAATCCGCGAAGGAGATCGCGATAGAAAAGGGGGGGGAAGGCCGCATGGGCGACACAGAGGCACCGGGAGCCGAAACAGTTCAATTCCCGGAAGAAGGCAAGCTGCGGGTGCTCTTTGCCGGGGCAGGACCGAGGCCGGCCGGCGAGCACACCAGCCGGTTCTTCAATTTGTCGGCGGATCTGCTGTGCATTGCCGGCGTGGACGGGTATTTCAAGATGCTCAACGACGGGTGGGAGAGAACGCTGGGGTTCTCCAAGCGCCAAATGCTGGCGAAACCCTATCTGGAGTTCGTGCATCCGGACGACCACCAGGCGACGGAAGCCGAGATTCAGAGGTTGTACGGCGGCTCGGACCCGTTGGAGTTTGAGAACCGTTTTCGCCACCAGGACGGTTCGTACCGCTGGCTGTCGTGGACCGCGCGCGCCTTTCAGGCCGATCAGCTCATCTACGCGGCGGCGCGGGACGTGACCTCCCGCAAGGCCGACGAGCAGTTGCTGGCCGGCGAACGGCGCCTGCTGGAAATGATCTCCACCGGCGCTCCTCTGCAGAACATCCTGGAGGAGATCACTGTGCTGATCGAGGAACTGGCGCCGGGGCTTATCTGTTCCATTACCCTGCGCGCGCCCGACGGCGGGCATGTGTTACATGGAGCGGGTGAGCGGCTGCCGGAAGCCTACCGCAAGGCCATCGACGGCGCGCCGCTGACTTCGGACGTGTGCTCGTGCCGGACGGCCATCGCTTCCGGTAAGCAGGTGATTGCCGCCAATGTCGCCAGCCACCCTGATTGGGTCGGTTACTGCGAAATCGCGTTGCGGCATGGCCTGTACGCCTGCTGGTCCACGCCCGCCTTTTCCGCCGGCGGCGAGGTCCTCGGCTGTTTCACCATGTATTGCCGGACGCCGCGCGAACCCCGCGCCGCCGAACTGAAGCTGATCCAACGGGCCACCCACCTGGCGGGGATCGCCATCGAGCGCCGGCGCCACGAGCAGGAGTTGCTGGACCTCCACTGGAAGCTGGAAGCCCGCATCCAGGAGCGCACCGTAGAGCTCCAGCGGGCCAACGAGGCGCTGCAGGCCGAGATCGCCGAACGCCGGCGTGCCGAAGCCGAGATCCGGAAGCAGCAGGAGGCGATCCACCGGCTCTCTACGCCGGTACTGAAAGTCCGGGACCGCCTGCTGGCCGTTCCGCTGATCGGAGAAATCGATGCCCAGCGGGCGCGGCAGTTGACCGGCCAGTTGTTGGCCGCCATCCGCGCCAACCGCGCCCTGGTTGTGGTCATCGACATGACGGGCGTGGCCGCCGTAGACTCCTACGTGGCCAGCCATCTGGCGAAGACCGTGCAGGCGGCGGGCCTGCTGGGCGCCGACGTGATCGTCACCGGGCTGTCGCGCGAGATCACGCAGACGCTGGTCACCCTGGGGGTCGAACTGGGCGACATGACCACGCTGGGCGATCTTCAGAGCGGCATTGAAGAAGCCGAGCGACGGCTCGGCTTGAGGCTGTAGGCTGGAGAGCGGAGACGGCAGCTTGCGGGCCTCCTGCAGCCTCCAGTCTCCGGTCTCATTTGGCGGCGCGCAGCATATCCCGCGCGTGCTTCAGACCCGTATCGGTGATGCGGGCGCCGCTGAGCATGCGGGCCAGCTCCGCGGCCCGCTCGTTG
>JAPKYU010000171.1 GCA_026394175.1 Acidobacteriota bacterium
ATCACCAACGTCACCGTCCAGTGGTGCCTGATCGCCGAGAGCCTGAACCACAGCTTCCACAGCAAGGGCGAACATGGCTACGGCTCGCTGGTCCACGCCACCGGCGGCCTCACCCTGCACCACAACCTGTGGGCGCACCACACCGAGCGCAACCCGCGCCTGGGCGACAACGGCGGGCCGCCGTTTCCCACCTTCGATGTGCGCAACAACGTGATGTACAACTGGGGCGGCATGTGCTCCGGGCTGACCGACGGCGACCTGAAGGTGAACTACGTCGGCAACTACATCCGGCCGGGGCCCAGCAGCAGCAAGCGCAAGCCCATCGTGATGAGGCAAATGGCCACGGAACGGACCCGCTATTACGTCGGCGGCAACTTCGTGGAAGGCCGGCCCGACCTCACGGCCGACAACACCGCCATGTTCGATCGCGTGGAGTACCAGGGCAAGAAGCTGTTCAGCCTGGTGAGCGCGCCGTTCGACGCGGCGCCCGTCCGGACGCAAAGCGCGAAGGAAGCCTACCAGGCGGTGCTGGAAAGTGTCGGTGCCACAGTGCCAGTGCGCGATGCCGTGGACTCCCGCATTATCGCCGACGTGCGCAATCGTACCGGGAAGCTGATCGACTCGCAGAAGGAAGTGGGCGGCTGGCCCGCCTACCGCGCCGCCGCACCGCCGCGGGATTCCGACAACGACGGCGTGCCGGACGCCTGGGAGACGGCCCACGGCATGAACCCGCGCGACCCGCGCGACGCCGGCGCCGTCGATCCCGCCTCCGGCTATACCAGGCTGGAGCTGTATCTGAACGAACTGGCCGGCACTCGCGCGCCGCGGGCCGCGGGGAACTGGACGGCTCGGTAGACTATGAACCGAATTGCGAATGCGGCCTTGTTTTTCGGCCTGACCGGCGTTTTCCTGGGCATTACTTGCAGCGCCGCCGACTGGGCACTTCCCGCCAAGTATGACATGTCCTTTCCCCACCTGAAGGCCTACCGCTACGGTCCCATGCTGGGAGGCATTGGGACCGGCGGCCTTTCCTTCAACGTCATGGGATTAAGCAATTTCAAGATCTTCAACTACCAACTCAACGAGGGTTGCCTGGACGGAAGTTTCTTCGCTGTGTATGTGAAAAGCGGCCAGCGCAAAGCGGTGCGGTTCCTGCAAAGCTACGGCAGACCGGCGAAGCCTCCCCTGGAAACGGAAGCGCCTGCCAGGTTGAAAGGAGGGGTGGGCGCCGAGATCGGAGGAGGGGAGACGAGGCCGCGCCGGCAACAAACCGGAGAACACCTTGGCGCGAACTATGGGCAGAAGATGGTCGCCGGCGCCTATTGCTATTCCCTGCCGCCGGTCAGCGAGATCCGGTACGTGGATGACGATCTGCCCTATGAGCTCTCTGTCACGGCTTTTTCTCCGCTGATTCCGCACGACTATGAAAGCTCCAATCTGCCGCTTGCCGTCTTTATCTACCATCTGAAAAATCCAACCGAAGAACCATTGGAAACCTCCATCGCCTTCAGCTTTCAGAACAACATCGGATGGGCGGACACCCGCGGCTACCAAGGCACCTTCAACGAAGTTTTCCGGGAGCAAGGACTGACCGGCATCCTCCTGCGCCGGAGCGGCGCGCCGATCCCCGAGGATCATCGTGGCGAGCTTGCGATCGCCGCTCCCGACCGTGCGGGAAAGGTGAGTTATGTGAAGGAATGGGATGCCGGGGGGAATGGCGCCGATCTTTTTGCCCCGTTTTCAACTGACGGCGCGCTAGGGAACGTCGGAACCTCTCTCCCTGGTGACCGGTCCAAGGCCGGCGCTATTGCGGTCAACGTGAAGCTGGCTCCCGGAGAATCAAAAGACATCCCCTTCTTCCTGGCTTGGCACTATCCAAAGATGGATCTCCGAGACGTGGGTGTCACCAGCTTCGGCACCATCAAGGCGGGAAAGGAAGTCCATTTTGACCTGAGCGGATGGTCGCAACATTATTCTGCCCTCTTCAGCGGCGCCAAGAGCCTGGTCTCCAAAGCGCACCAATCATATGCTCAATGGTGGGACGCCATTCACGCCCTTCACTCTCGCATGAGCTCGTCGGGTATACCTCCCTGGCTGGTATCACG
>JAPKYU010000341.1 GCA_026394175.1 Acidobacteriota bacterium
AGACGCTAACGTTGGTGCCTTTCGAGAAGCCAATCGCCCGCAGGCCAATGTTCTGGAGGGTACACCCGCTGACCACCATTCCGTCCACGCGATCACCGTGGACGCCCAGAGAGTCAACATCGGGCTGGCCGCTGTCGTGGATGTGGCAGTTGGAGACGATGCCGTGCGTCGTCCCAAAATACGGGTCGATCGAGCCCCCCAACGCGTAGAAGCACTCGCTGACGCCTCCGGTCAGCTCGCAATCCACGATCTCAAAGAAAGAGACATAGTTGAAGAGGACAACCGCCAGGTTGGCGCCGCGGGCCGGGTTGGGCGGTGGGCCGGGATCGGTCTGGTATTGCGAATCGCCGTTGCCGTCCAGCTTCAGTCCCACCAGCCGGATGTGATGGTTTCCATTCTCACGGTCGGCATTGGTTATGACAGCGTTGAAACTGGGCTCAGTCGGTGGCGCAAGGTTCGTGCGGAAGGGCCTGTACGGCATCAGCTTGAGGCAGGGTTGACCAATGCCGATGATGGTGATGTTTGACGGCACCTCCAGATAGTCGCTCAGCATGTAAGTGCCGCGCGGCACCAGCAGGTTGCCCGCGCAGTTGTCGATGGCCTTCTGGAATGCGGCCCGGTCGTCGGTCACCCCATCGCCGGTGGCGCCCCAATCGAGCACGCTCGGGAAGTCGCCAAGAATGTCAACCAGCGGGCGAGCTGCGCATTCAGGGTACTTACGGGGGATCAGAACGTCGTGCAGCAGCCGCTCGTCGCTGATTACTTCCATGCCGCCGATCCTCAGGGAAGCAAAATCGGCGGGGCCGGTGGCGCTCAGCCTTCCGGTGGTGACGCGCATGGCAGACCCCGCAGCGGCGGTGCCAAAGTTCGAGTCCACGGTGAGCTTGGTGTCCTTGTGTTCGTCATCCGGAAACCCAACCACCGTTCGCGTCTCGCTGGTGCCCACGATCGTGATCCTGTCGCCCACCTTAGTGTCCAGATCAAATCGGGTTCCGGTGCCCTGCACCAGTGAAGAGCTGACGGTCACGCTCACGGTGCCCTGCGCCATGTATGAGGTCCCGACTGCCAGATTCGGCATACCGTGCATTTCGCCGTAGTCGTCGGCCCAGAAGACGTGCTTCTCAGGAGGAACCGTCGGGTCGTCCGTCTGAGGGAAGGGTTCGTCGACGCCAATGGAATGACTGTATATCATCATTCTCCCCTCGTACGGCAGAGGCTGCGTGCTGTCCCTGACGTACACGCCTCGGGATGGGATGAGGTGATAGAAATAGTTGCCGATGGCCGCGTACGGATGCTCGACCACTACCCCGTGGCCTTCCCGGGTTTCATGGACGTCGTTGTCGTTGAAGATTGTGACTCTTGAGAAGGAGTTGTCACCAGCGTGCTTCAGCCAAATTCCCACATCGGATTTGTGGGTGCCCCGGTAATGTGGGCGCAGGTTGACGAACATGTTCATGTTGGAGTTGGATCCCCCAGGCGTCTCGGTTCCATCTAACACGAGCGCCCTCGGCGCTCTCGTCGTGCAGCTTTCGAAGTAATTGAACTGGACGTTCTTGCCGTCCACGTCGGAGCACAGGAACATCCCAATACCGTCGTCTTCAGGCGGATCGGTATCCGGATCGGGCGGGAAGTTCACGATGTTCTCGATCCTGAGGTTGATGAACCGGGACTGTTCGACGCGGTTCAGCTTCAGGCCGATTTTTGCGGTATTGCTGCCATCAATGACCAGATGCGACAACTCCAGGTCCTGCACCCAGCCATCGTCGTAAGGCGTGAAATCGATGACTGGCCCGGTGCCCGAACCGGTCCAGAGCAACTTGGTGAGCGGCTGCGCGAGGTCGAGTCCGGCGCCGCCGTAGCCGCGAATCTTCACGCCGTGCTTAGTCTTGTGGTTGATGTCGTCCTTGGTCGTGACTGTCGTCGCGATTTTGAAGTACGGATTCGAGCCGGAGCCGGGTACCAGCATGATGATGCCGCCGCTATCCGGGAGGTCCCTGATCTTTCTGTTGATCGCGTCGCCATCATCGTCGGGGTTGGGCCCGTCGCCTGCCCGAAGGAACACAATCCGGTTGAGCTTGCCGGTTTCGATCTCTCCGCTGGTCGGGTCGATCAGAATCGGATGGTCACCGCTGGCCCGGATCTTGCCCGCCACGTCCAGCTTCTCGGCCGGCTCTGTCGTCCCGATGCCCACGTTGCCGTCGTGTCGCACGGTGGCCAGCACGTTCCCCTGCGAATTCTTCCAGTCTTGCAGGGCTGCGGTCTGGCCGGCAAAGCCCTGTACGGTGAGCGGAACCCTGGTAGCCGCATCCGCGGAAAAGGTGTAGTTGCGCGGCCCACCGGCCACAGTGCCGAACTTCCCATCGACATCGCCCCCGGCGACCTCGGAGGCCGGAGGATCGTTGGCGGATACGCATGGCGGCTCGGCTTCCCCCATAATGCTCTTCAGCGACAGCCTGATCTCCTGATCACACAACATCTGGCGGAACACTTCGCGCATCTGCTCAGGCGAGATCAGTGGCTGGTTGGCTGGGGGGGACGATTGCCGAAAAAAGCGAAGCAACGAGGTGAGAAGGCGTGTCATGCGCTCCTCCTAAAGAAAAACTCTGTGGCGCGGCGGGTTCCCGCTTTGACTTACCGACTTCTACTCCTCGCTGGTGGTAAAGTCAAGGTATTTCCGAAACAGGTATCAGCCACAGAGGCACAGCGCGGCCAAGGGGCGGCAACCAAATCTCGGAGAGAAACAGACGGCAGTAGGCGTAAGCTGCTGCAAGCAAAGCAGTTGTGAACGAATCGTCGCGGGACGCGAAGATTTTCGACGTTAGTAGTACAGAGGCCACAGAGAAAGTGGCTTGTCAGGGCTTATGGAACCACCAGGGCACAAAGGCACCTAAGCCTTGGTGACTGGGTGGTGAAAAGGAATTGGGTTGCCGGCACCGGGACCGGTACAGGTGTGGGTGGACGCCGGCGCTACAAAGTCTGCGTCTATCTGCGTCCCCTTTCCCGTTTATGAGCTGCCGTAGGGTGAGCCATCGGTGAGCAGCACCTTGTTCTCGGGATTGCGGGTTTCGCCGGCGCTGGTGACGTAGACGCCCGGCCGGTCCTTGATCGGGCACTTCGTCTCGCAGATGCCGCAGCCGATGCACAGCTCGGGGTCGATGCGCGGCTGTTTCACCGTCACCTTCTCGCCGCGCTGCCTGGTCACCTCAACCTCTTCGAACCAGATCGCCTTCTTCGGCGTCGGGCAGTGCTCCTCGCAGACAATGCAGGTGCGGGCGAAGGCATAAGGCAGGCAGCGGTTCTTGTCGAAGAAAGCCAGCCCGATCTTTACCTTCTGCTTTTCCTCGACCCTCAGTTCCCGAATGGCCTTGGTGGGACAAACCTGCGTGCACAGGGTGCACTCGTACTCGCAAAAGCCGATGTTGAACTTGAGGACTGGCGACCAGATGCCTTCCAGGCCGGCTTCCATCCAGGTGGGGTGGATGGAGTTGGTGGGGCACACCTTCATGCACTCGCCGCAGCGGATGCACTTGGAAAGGAATTCATCCTCGGTCACCGCGCCGGGCGGGCGGATGAGCGCGGCGTGGAATGAGCGCTTGGAAGCCTGCGGGTGAACGCGGAACAGCAGGCCGGCGCCGAGGCCGCCCAGGCCCGCGACAATCACCTGCCGGCGGCCGAGGTCGAGCCGCTCCTGGCGCGGGGGGCGGAAGAAACTCGCGACCCAGCGGCGAAACCGGCCGATCATCGCGCTTCCTCCTTTCCCCTAATGCCCACAGCCGCGGTTGCCTGCGTCCGCTCGCTTACGCTCGCGGCACTGTTCGATTCGAGTATGGACAGGGTGATGGCGTCGCGCGGGCAGTCGGCTTCGCAGTTGAAGCAATAGAAGCACTCGGCCGGTTTCCAGTCCTTGATCGAATCGGGCCGGGCCCCGCCCTGGCAATCGACCAGGCACAGCCGGCAACTGTCACAGTCCTCCTCGCTCCTTTTGAGCCGGACAACGGGATTCTTGCCGGCCAGGCCCAGCAGCCCGCCGAGCGGGCAGACGTATCGGCACCAGAATCGCGGGCGGTAGAAGTTCAGCGCCAGGCTGGCGGCGAACAGAAAACCAATCAGGATGCCGCCGTAGTAGTGAGGTTGCTTGACCGCCAGGAAGTATTTGCGGAGCAGCTCATAGACCGGCTCGCTCACCGCGGTCACCCGCAGGCTTCCGACGCCCGGATTGGCCGCGTACAGCCAGCCGAACAGCATGCCGATTCCCGCGTTCAGGGCAGGGAAGACGGCGGTCGCGAGCGACCGGTACAGGAAGGCGACGGGATCCAGCCAGCCGGCCAAGTTCGTGCCCACCAGGGCGCCGCCCAGCAGGACGATCAGGACGTAGTACTTCGCTTTCTGCCAGCGGTCGTAGCCTCCGATTTCGAGCTTGGCCTTCCTGCGGGCGCCCCGAATGGCGGTGAAGAAATTGTGGAGCGTGCCCATCGGGCAGAACCAGCCGCAAAACCACCGGCCGAAAACGATCGTGGCGGCCACCGTAATCAGCGAAAGCAGCAGCCCTTTGGCCAGGGTGTGCGATGCCAGCCAGGAGAAAAGCAGCACCAACGGGTCGAGCTCGAAGAACAGGCCGGTGTGCCCGCCGGTGACGTTGATGGGATGGTAGACCGTTTCCAAAAAAAGGTAGAGAAACAGAAGCAGCACCACAGCCTGCGTGGTCCGTCTGGCCCAGACAAGCAAATGCGGAGTGCGGAATGCGGAATGCGGAGTGGGGCGTGCCGGTCCATTCCGCATTCCCAATTCCGAATTCCGCATTTGGTTACACCTCGATGATTTTCGGGGAAAGGGCCTCGAAGTTGATATTGCCCAATCCCCGTCGGCCGGCTTCCACGATGTGCTCGATCGCTTGCGGCTTGTGCCCGAGCAGCGTGGCGCCGTAAGCGTCCACGGCCACCTGGTCGGTGCCGGCAACGATGGTTTCCTTG
>JAPKYU010000071.1 GCA_026394175.1 Acidobacteriota bacterium
TGTAGCGCATTTGCTTGGCCTGGTCCAGGTCGCTGTTGCACAAAACCAGGTCGCAGCCGTGGGCGCGGGCGGCGTCCTCGGCGCCCCGCGCTATCTCCGCGAAGAAGGGGTTGCGCACGTCGCTCACGATCACCCCCAGCGTGTGGGAGCGGCCGGTGACCAGGCCGCGGGCGATGCGGTTGGGCTGGTAGTGGAGCCGTTCGGCCACCTCCAGCACGCGTTTGCGGGTCTGCTGGTGCACTCCGTAGCTGCCGCTGAGGGAGCGGGAGACGGTGGAGAGATTGAAGCCGGCCTCGCGGGCCACGTCCTTGAGAGTCACCGACATGTTCGCAATCGTTTCCTAATTCCCGGCTACTGTACCCCAAAGCTCACGCCCTTGACAAGCGCAACGACGGGCACTATACTCCGGCAATCGTTTGCAAGAATGCGCGGGACTTCTGCGACACTCCGGACCGTTCGCGGGGCACCATCCGCCGGCCGCCCAGGCTATGGCCGGCAAGATGCTCCCGGACGGAGCAGGGCATCGTTTCGCGGACTCCTGGCAAGGAGGAACTCTCTTATGTTTTGCAGGTGGACGCTTCCCGTTGTGTTTTGCCTGGCTCTGGCCGCGGTTGGCGCGGCTCAGGACCCGCGCGGCAATATAGCAGGCACCGTGATGGACGCTTCCGGAGCGGTGGTTCCCGGCGCCGAAATTCGCGCCACTAGAATCGATACGGGGGTTGAGGCCCGCGGGGTGACAAACGACGCGGGGAAATTCAGCCTCCGCTTTTTGCTTCCCGGGACCTATCGGCTGGTCGCGGGGAAGCCCGGATTCAAAACCTCCTCGCGGGACAACATCCAGTTGCGTGTTGATGACACTCTCGACATCACCATCCGTCTCGAGGTCGGCAGCATTGCCGAGACCGTGAATGTGGAAGCAGGCACGCCGCTGCTGGAGACGGCCAGCAGCACGATTGGGCAGGTGGTGGACGGCCGCCGGATGCTGGAGCTTCCGCAGAAGGGCGGGAATCCGCTGGAGCTGGGGCGCCTGGCCCCCGGCGTCGTCAACATGACCAACCTCCGGACCATGAAAACCTCCTCTCCGGATGGCACCTCGACCTTATGTGCCGATGGCACGGGCCAGTACACGGCGCTATACAACATCGACGGTGTCAGCGACACCACCAACGACCGCGGCCGGGGCTACGCCCGAGTGGCCTTCATTCCGCCCTCCGCCGCGATCACCGAGTTCAAAATGGAGTCCACTCCGTACGATGCCAGCGCGGGGCACGTTTTCGGCCCGGTGATCAACATGAGCACCAGGGGCGGCACCAACAAACTCCACGGGTCGTTGTATTACTGGGCAAAGAACAGCGCCTTCGACGCTTCGAACTTCTTCGACAACAAGGCCGGCATTGCCAAGCCCGTGTCGCAGGATCATCGCTACGGAGTGTCTGCCGGCGGGCCGGTGGTTCTGCCCCGGCTCTACAACGGTCACAACAAGACCTTCTTTTTCTATTCCTGGGAACAAAACCGGTGGTCTTCGCCAGCCAATACCAATCAGTTTGCCACGGTTCCGACCGCGGCGGAGCGCGCCGGCGATTTTTCGGCTTTGCTCCGCGTCGGAAACCAGTATCAAATCTATAATCCCTTCACCACCCGGGCCACCGGGACCGGGCGATTTCAGCGCGATCCGTTCGCGGGCAACGTCATTCCCAGGAATTTGCTCAGCACCCCGGGTGCGAACCTGGCCGCGCTCTGGCCGCTGCCGAACCAGCCTGGAACCGCGGACGGCCAGAACAACTACTTCTACCCCGATGTCCGGAAGCAAAGTTACGATTCGCACATGGTGCGGATGGACCAGGCCTTCAGCCCCAGTAACCGGCTGTTCTTTCGGCTGAATCACTATACGTTCACGGTTCCGAAAGACTCGCTTGGGGTCCCGGCCACCAAGGAGATCTTCACCCAGATCAACCGGGGAGCCGCGCTGGACGACGTCATCGTGCTGGGTCCCAGCCTGGTGCTGAATCTCCGCTATGGCGTGACCAGCGCCGACTATCCGGAACGGCGGGTGACACAGGGAACCGACCTGGCGGCCATGGGATTCTCGCCGTCGCTCACCAAGCTGATCGATCCCAAGGAGGCCGCGGTGCCGCGGGTCAAGGCCAGCGGTTTCGCGACGCTCTCCAACTGGTCGGACGGGGACGGCACCAACAATGGGTTGACCCACAGTTGGTTCGCCGACCTGACGAAGCTCAAGGGATCCCACACCTTCCGGTTTGGCGCCGACATCCGGCTGCTGAGAGCTTTCGGGGATCGTCACCCGGCCGTAATATCGCCGGACTTCAGCTTTTCCAACACCTATATGAAAGGCCCGCTGGACAACGCGACGGCCGCGCCCATCGGGCAGGAACTTGCGGCCATGCTGGCGGGCATCCCCGGCGGCAACATGACCACCGCCACCAGCTATGCGGTGCAGGACAAGTATTTCGGAATCTACCTGCAGGACGATTTCAAGGTCACCCCCAAGCTGATGCTCAACCTGGGACTGCGCTACGAGATGAGCTGGCCTCCCACGGAGCGCTTCAACCGCTTAGTGGCCGGGTACGATTTTTCCAGCCCCAGCCCCCTCGAGGCCCAGGCCAAGCTGAATTACGCCAAGAGCCCGATCCCGGAACTTCCTGCCGCGGCCTTCTCGGCTCGCGGCGGGTTGACCTGGGTCGGCCAAAACGCCCGCAGCCCCTACAAAGGGAACAGGGGCGAACTCTTGCCGAGGGTCGGCCTGGCCTATCGCTTCGCTCCCAACACCGTTCTGAGAACCGGGTACGGCATTTACTTCGACACCCTGGGCGTCGATCGATTGATTCCGATTCAGGTCGGCTTTGCGCAATCGACCCCCATCCAGGCGACGCAGGACAGCGGAGTCAGTTACATCGCCTCCGTCGCCAATCCCTTCCCCAACGGCTTGTTGCCGCCGCTGGGTGCGGGCGGCGGGCTGGCCACCAATCTGGGACAGGCGGTTTCGTTCTTCGACCCCAACATGAAGCCCGCCTATTCGCAGCGGTGGTCGTTCGGGCTGCAACGCGTCCTTCCGGGGCAGTTCTTACTGGATGTGAGTTACGTCGCGAATCGCAGCACGCATCTGGGAGTCACCCGCCAGATCAACAGCACGCCGGCGCAATTCCTGAGCACCCTGCCCACGCGCGACCAGAAGACGATCGACTCCCTGACCCAGTCGTTCCCCAATCCCCTTTACGGGCTGAACTCCGTTTACTCATCCAACATGTCACGAGCCAATCTCCTGCGGCCGTATCCGCAGTTTGGCGATATTTCGGTCTCACAGCCGGTTGGGTATGCCTGGTATCACTCCTTGCAGGTACGCGGCGAGAAGCGGTTCTCGCAAGGATATACATTGCAGGTGGCCTACACGCTCTCGAAGTTCATGCAGGCCACCGAATTCCTGAACCCGACCGATCCCACTCCGTACCGAGTCATCTCCGATATGGACAGGCCGCACGTATTCACGCTCAGCGGTTTGTGGGAACTTCCTTTCGGCCGCGGCCGCCGGTTCGGAGTCAAGCTGCCCTCCCCCGCCAACTTCGTGCTTGGAGGCTGGCAGCTCGATGCCGCCGTGATTCGCCAGGCCGGCTCGCCGCTGGGCTTTGGCAACGCCATTTTCAACGGCGACCTCCACAACATACCACTGCCCAAAGATCAGAGGAGCGCGGACCACTGGTTCAATGTCAACGCGGGGTTCGAGAAGAACTCCAAGCTGGTGTTGGCCAACAACCTGCAAGCTTTCCCGTTGCGCTTCACTGGTGTTCGCGCCGACGGGCAGGCCACCTGGAACTTTTCGCTCATTAAGAATTTCCGCGTTGGCGAGCGCCTGAATACCCAGTTCCGCGTGGAGGCATTCAATGCCTGGAACCACGCCAGCCTCGACACTCCAAACACGACACCGACGAGCACGGCCTTCGGCACCATTACCAACACGATTTCCGAACCCAGGGGATTCCAGTTCGCGCTGAAGTTCACCTTCTAGCGCCGTGACCGCTTGATCGCGTATCTTTGCTGCGGTCGGCTAATGTAGCGCCGGGCCTTGCGCCCGGCATTCGGGGGACGAGCCCCGGCGCTACATCCGAGAGCCTTCTCTCAGCAGGCGGATTTCGTCGCGCAGGGCAGCCACTTCCCCCGTAAGCTGTCTGAGCAGTTCCTCCTCTTCCTGTTCGATGAACCAGGAGGCGAAGCAGGCCGTCAGCACGGCAAACAAGCCCATCCCGGCCCGATTCGTTTCTCGGTCTGCATCGTTTGACCTTCTATTCGCCCCCGGCAAGCGCCTTCAGGGCCTCGAGGTCGGGAATGAGGAGGGCGCGGCCGCGCCGTTCCAGCAGCCCCGAGCTCTCAAATTGGCCCAGCGTGCGGGAGACCAGTTCGCGCACCGTGCCGATGCGCGACGCGATCTCCTGGTTGGTCAGCGATAGCGTGACCTCCACGCCGGCTCCCGTCTCCTTGCCCGAGGACGATGCCTGCTCGACCAGCAACGCGGCCAGGCGGTGGCGCACGGTGCGGAACGACAGTTCCTCGATGATGGCCACGAGCTGCCGCAGCCGCCTGCCCACCGCCGCCAGCACCTGCAACGGCACTTCGGGATGCTCGCGGCACAGCGCCTCGAAGTCCTGCCGGCTGAGGAACAGCAGATCGGAATCTTCCACGGCGGAAACGGAAGCAGGGTAGGGGCCGCCGTCGAACAGCGGGATCTCGGCCACCGTATTGCCGGCCCGCTCGATGGCCAGCACCTGCTCGCGGCCCTGCGGCGAGGATTTGTAAATGCGCACCGCGCCACGAGCCACCACGTAAAGGCCCTGCGCCGGCTGTCCCTCCTCGAACACCACCTGGTCGCGCGCGAAGCGCCGTGCCGCCAGCCGCCCATCCAGGGCGCGCAACTGGGCTGCGGACAACCCGGCGAAGATCGGGACGCGGCCCAGCACCTGCAATCTCTCTTCGGAACTCAGCATCGCTCATTCCAGGCGCGGCGGCCCGCAGCGCCAGCATAACGCAAGCGGGACTGAAGTGAAAAATGTTGTGCCGCCGGCGGCGCGACAACCGGCCGGCCGATTCCCGCGTTGGCCTGAAAATGTTAGAAACACGCGCCGAAATTCCTGTTCTATCGCGCCCTGCTGCATCATGGAGCATACGCCCGAAAACCGCGCCTGGCGCGGCTTTCGGCAGACGCTCCAGCTCCCGTGGGCGCCGCTGCCGGGGTCTGCCGCTGGGCGGCGAAAGCGGTGCTGAAATGCGAGGCAGTGTTCCTTGTATGTGGTTGAAAAGAAAAGAAATTGACTTCTTGACCGCTTTCCGCGCCCGGGAGTACAAACGTTGCCGGGTTCCGAGAGATCTGGAAGGCGAATCAAGCATTTCGCCGAAGGTTGCGGATCCCGGATAGCCGTCC
>JAPKYU010000705.1 GCA_026394175.1 Acidobacteriota bacterium
AGGCGGCGGCGGGGCGGCGGCGGGCCGCCGCGCTGCAGGCAGCCGCGAGCGTGGCCAATTCATGGCTCCGTCTGGCTCAATCGGCTACACTAAGAACATGTTGCAGTACCACGCCGCCTTCTATCTTCCGCGAGGCACAGACCGGATGGTCGTCGCAGAGGTGCTGGACTTCCCGGGGGTCTTTAGCCAGGGGTTCGATCTGCCCGATGCGCGGACGATGGTCGCCAGCGCTTTGGAGGACATGGCAGAGTCGTACCTGGAGGAAGGACGCCCTCTGCCGACTCCTTCGGCTACCGCCACGGACCCTGAAGCTGACTACATAGAACTGATCCCCCTCTCGGTGGCCGCTGGCGCCACGCGACCCACCCTGGTGCGCCGATGAAGCGCGGCGACCTGCTGCGTCATCTGGAACGCTCAGGCTGCCAGTTGGATCACGAGGGCAGCCGCCACTCAATCTACGTGAATCCCGCCAACGGCAAAAAGGCGCCGCTGCCGAGGCACATGGAGATCGACGACCGTCTGGCGCGGCGCATCTGCGGGCAGCTTCAGATTCCACAGATCGGCTAGAGCTCACGGCCTTGACGGCTCCCCGCTCGGACGCTGTTCCAGCGGCGGGTGGCCCATCCTCGCGGTGACAGGGTGTTGGGCGCCCGACTCTTTGGCGGTCCGAAGCGTCGTCCGCCGCGGCGGACAGGGCGCCAAAACCGCTTCGTGCATGACTAATGCGCTCTAAGGAGAAATCACCTTGGGGAGCCAGCGCAGGAAGTCATCGCGCCGCTGAGGTTCCGACATCCAGGAGGTGTCTGGAACAGGGAGGGTGCGGGCCTGCCGAACGGTGAGCCAGCCGTCTGGGAGTGGCATCTGCCTCAGTGCCCCCCGCTGCGTCACCCATGCAAACTGCCGGCTGCGCTCACCTGCTTCGGCCAACTGAAGGGCCAGGTGGACATCCTGAGTGCAGTACTCGAGAACCTCCTGGAACCGGCCGGCTGCCCACATGGCCGGGGCGACGGCGCCTGAAACTCCAGCCTTCTTGCCACCCAGGCGCATCCCCTCCGCGGCCTTCTGCAGGCTGACGCGGTGACCAAGGGAGCAGAAAACGTGGAAGAGCATATCGACGTGGGCCGTAGCCAGCAGCGCACACTCCGGGGTCTTTCCCGATTCCTCCGCCAGGACATCGAAGTCGAACCCAAGGCCGTTCCACGTGACCAGGATGTAGCCCTGCGAGCCTAGAGCGGTGAGATCGTCGACGAGCCGTGTTGCCTCCTCGCAGGTCATCCGGGGGGAGGGATGCCCTGAGGGGTCCTTTCCGTGCCAGACCAGGGGTTGCGGCAGGTCGCCGGCGGTAGCGGCGGCGCAAGTGATGCCGAGCGGACGATGCGCCAGGAGATCGGTCACGCCCTCCGGCAGGACCTTGGCGGTCTCAATATCAAATGCGAGGAAGCGTCTCATGCCGGGCTACTCCCAGCCCCGTGGTGAAAAAAGCCGCTCAGAGGCCGAAGCGGCGGGACACGGCCCAAAACAGCAGGCGGAACCACCGGCGCAGATAGGCGCCCAGGGCGCTGCAGGCCAAAAAGAGCATGGCCAGCGGGAAGACCGCCAGGCGGCAGATGGTGCGCAAGAACTCCGGGCCATTCACGCCGGCTCGCACGCTCAGAAACTGGCGAATCATGGAGAAGTTCGAGCGATCCAGCCAGAAAAAGTCGGCGTTCTCGTTGACGATGAGCAGCTTCGAGGGAAGCAGAAACAGAAGAAGCAGCTTCCAGCGGAACAGGATCTGCTCGTTGGAGAACATCACGGCGGCCACCGGCGCGCGCGACCGGCGCATGGCCATCAGCATCCTGAGCTTGCCGGCCAGCCCCGGCGCCTCGGTGGTCCGGAAAACGCGCGTGAAGCCGCCGGGCGCCGGCTCGCCCGGGTAGCAGGTGCACAACTCGTAGCGCGCTCCCGGGAAGATCGGCTCCATGCGCTGCCGGGCTTTCTCCAGGGTTGCGCGCGAGCCGCTTTCGACCAGCAGCACGCGGTCGGCCTGCGGGATGTGCCGGCGGAAGAAATAGCGCATGCTAGTCTTGTGTCTCTGAAATAGGCCTCGAACGGTGAAGGCGGAAGGCAGAAGGCGGAAGGCGGCAAACGCCCGCCGCGGCGGGCTTGCTGGTCGCCGCGGCGACCCTTCCGCTTTCTGCCTTCGCCATTGTCGGGCTATTTATCAGACAGCACGGTAGGTGCGGCGCCGGCGTCCTGCCGGCAGGCCTCTCCGGCGCCCTGCCGGCGCTGCCAAGGAGCAATTATGTTTCGAGTTGCGGTTCTGTTGTTCGCGCTCTCGCTACTGTTCACTGTTCCGGCGGGCGCCGGCGAGCTGGTGCTGGTTGATGCGGGCCGGCGCGGTTCATCTCCATCGGCGCGACCGCCGCCGCCAGGGCCGCCGGCGCGGTGCCCCGGCCCCGCTACGCGGAGGACGACGGTTTCGAGATCCGCGCGGCCGGCGGCCGACTGTTCCTGGCCGGTGTCCGCCCACGCGGCACACTGTTCGCCGTGTACGAGTTCCTGCGCGGCCAGGGCTGCCGCTGGTTCGCTCCCGGATATAAGTTCTACCGGCAGTTCCACCAAGCGGCGCCGCGCAAGAACCGTGTCGCCGTCGATGCCGCTCTCCGCGCTGCGGTCCAACCCGCCTTTCGGTTGCGCGGCGAATATCCCGAGCACTACTACGCGCACGACCCGGACGATGTCCTGGCCCTGCTCGACTGGAGCGCCAAGAACGGGATCAACCTGGTGGGCTTTCGGCAGAATGAGTTTTCGGAAACCTGGTACCGGATCCTGCAGCCAGAATGCGAGAAGCGCGACCTGATGTGCGCTTCGGCGGGACATGGATACGACCGGTTTCTGCCGCGCGACCGCTATTTCCGGGAGCATCCCGAGTGGTACGCGCTGATCGACGGCCGGCGATCGGACCGTTACTTCGACCAGTTCTGCACCAGCAACCCGGACGCGCTGGCGGCCTTTCGTCAGAACCTCGCCGACTTTGTTCGCAAGTTTCCCAGGCTCGATTACATCTCGGCGATGCCCAACGACTCGCCGCGCTGGTGCACCTGCGAGCAGTGCCAAAAGGAAGGCCTGAGCTCGCGCGACCGCCTGCTGAAGATGACGCAATTGGTTTCCAAGACCGTTTATGAAGCCAACCCCAGGATGAAGATCGAGGTGAGCGCGGGCGTGGAGTACTTCGGCGTGGCCGCCAACGAGGTGATGACCACGCCGTACCCCAACGTGACCTACCGCACCGGCGTGCTGCGCCGGTGCCTGCGCCACGCCTGGAACGACCCCGCCTGCGCGCTGAACCGGAGTCAGTATGAGACGGCGCGCGAGGTGACCGCGAAGATCACGTCGCAGGGAATGAACATCATCTGGACCAGCCGCTACAGCTCGTTCCGCGAGCACTCGCTGCCCGGCATCCTGTACCCGCAACAGATGGCCGCCGAGCTGCGGGACCTGGCCAAGATCGGCGGCTCGGGCGTCCTGTACAACTACGCCATTCTGCCCGACTGGATGACTTACGAGCTGAAGCACTACCTCTACGCCCGGCTGCTGGTCGATCCTTCAACCCCCGTGGACGAGTTTTTGCACGCCTACTTCCGGGAGCGCTTCCCAGGCTCTGCGGACGCCGTGGAAGCGTTTTATACCGCGTTGCGGCACGCCATGGAGCGCTACGACCATCCGGGAGGCGGGTACACGCGCGAGGACATGTTCGGCCTCTACCCGCCCGGGGAGTTTCAAAACGGCCTGCGGGACATGGAGGAGGCGCAGGGCAACATCGACCGCGCCATCGCCGAGAACGCCAATCCCGACCAGCGGCAGTTGCTCTGGCTCTGGAATGCCTCCCTGCAATACGGAAAAGCCAAGCTCGAAATCGACCGGCTTGCGCAAACCGGCCGGCGCGACGAGGCCGTCGCCAAGGCCATGGCCCTGATGGATTACATCGAGACCTGGGAAGGACGGGGGATTTTTTACGACAGCGTCTTTCTGCGCCGCGCCGTCGAGTACCGCTTTGCGGAGCCGTCCCGGGACCGGTTGATCAAGAAGCGGCCGTGGAGTTGGGTGCGCATGTACGAGTTCAAAGACTTTTTAAGAGAAAAATAACTCCGCCTTCATCTTCCCTTAATCCTTGGCGGCTAAGCTTTGCCCGGAACAGATCGTGGGAGTTCGATGACTCGCCCCCAACAAGTCCGAGAGGGAACCCGATGATCGACAACGTCTGCGCTTTGCTGGTACACGACAACTCGGTCCATGTCACGCAGTTGGTCCTGGTGCTG
>JAPKYU010000061.1 GCA_026394175.1 Acidobacteriota bacterium
GGAAAGCGTAGATACGGACGTCTGTGAACAGGCTGCCGATGAAGCTGAACAGGATAAGGAGCCCGTGAAGCAAACCCGAGAAGAAACCAGGTGGATCGTACGCTTCCGGCCTAGGCTGGGTTGCACAGCTCGCTACGACAAGAGCCATCGCTATGACCGTCAAAAAGCTGAGTACGCGCCGACGTCTGGACCAACTGTGTGCTCTCATAGTTGCTCCCCTTTCAACAGATCCAACAATGGTAGATTGACCCGCATAGGATGCGGGACTTCGATTTCCTGCCCGTACGACACGCCGTTGATTCACCTCATTGGGCCGCTACAAGGCCTTTAGTTCCAGCCGCTTCCATGCCTTACAATGATTCATGATGGCGTATTATGCGGATCGGCATAGGAACCGCTGCGATGGCTCCATAATCCATCAACCGCGCTGCGAACTCCGGCTGAGCGCGGCCCCAGCCTTCGGCCAGGTCCCGTTCGTGGATCGCCTTGACCTTCTTCAGGTGGCTCTGAAGCGGGGCCTTGAGCGACCCGGCAAGCATGGCGATCCGGTCCTTGGCCCCCTTGCCGTCGCGAACGAGGATTTTGTTGCCGGCGAAATCGATACCCTGAACCCGCAGGCGCAAACATCCCAGCAAGCGGAGACCCGATTCTTCCGGGATCTCCATTGTGGCCTCCGGGCTCCAGGCCACTATACACCCAGTTGCCTCCCTGGTGTAGACGCTGGTGTAGCGGGGATCGGGTCGCCGCCTCCCGGTTCCAGGCCACTATACACCCAGGGACGCGCCGAGGGCGGCCAGCGCGCGTTCGCCCATGCCCACTTTGCCGGTCGAGGGGAAGATGGGGCGCTCGCTTGCGACGAGCAGTCTGCCCAACTATTGTCCCGGTTTTGGCTTTAGCCGGCCGATTCAAGAGCAAGGGCTGCAGCCGGATCGCGTTTTGCGGGCTTCTACTTCGGGCGATAGAGCAGCAGGAGACCGCGAGAATCCCCGGCCGCTCGGCGCAGAGCCTGGGCGGCTTCAGAGACATCGGCGCCCGCAAGTCGCGCCCGCACAGCGCCTTAGCGCCCTCCTCCAAGAACAATCCAATTTTCAAAAAGTGCCGTCCGAACTTTATTTCCTTTGGCTGCAATGATTTGCGGAGCGAGAGGGCCGAAAAACTTGACACGGTATGTCATAATGAAATTATGGGCTACTGTATATGATTTCAGGGTTGGTTCGGCCCCCGCCATTACTTATCCATTAAACAAATGGTGCCGGGCCGGCAAGTCAAACAAAAGAAAGGAGGAGAAAATGGACACAAGCATCGACAAACCATTAAAACGGCCAGTTCCGAAGCCGAAAACTGGCCAGTTCCCCAAGCGCGGGGCCAACGGGGAGTTCCTTCCCGGGACAGTGGGCAACCCGAAAGGACGGCCGCGCGGCAGCCGCAATCGCGCCAGCCTGCTCATGGAAGACTTGCTGGACGGCCGGGCCAAGGGGCTCGATGACGTGGGGCAGACGCTGAACGCCACCCTGCTGGATGCCGAAAACCTGGGGCGCGACCGCGCCAACAGCGATTACGTGCGCCGCCATCTGATCAATTCCAAAAACAAAACGGCCGCCGGGCCACCGTGGGCGGCTCGACGGCCGTCTGCGTTCGTTCGAGTCCGAAGGCGTCAAGCGCTAAAGGAACTGCCGCAGCCGCAAGTGGTGCGGACGTTCGGGTTGTTGAACTTGAACCCGGAGGCTTCCAGGGTCACGACGTAATCGACTTCAGCGCCATCCAGGTACAGCATGCTGGCCTGGTCGACGAAGACCTTCAGCCCGTCGTATTCAAAAACCTTGTCGGTGGCATTCGCATTGTTGTCGAAAGCCAGCGAGTAAGAAAAACCCGAGCAGCCGCCGCCAACCACGGCGATCCGCAACCCGGCCGGCCGTGGGTTCTGTTGGTCCAGGATTTCCCTCACCTTGGAGACTGCCTGATCGGTCAGAGTTACGTTCATGAGCTCATTCCCCTTTCGTGGATAACGGCCAATCCCTATTTTACTACAGCGGCGGGCGGCCTGCCCGTCATCCGTCCGTAATCAAGAGGACCAGCGCAGGAGCGGGTCGCTTGGCCACCTCAGCAGCGGCAACCGTTAACTCTACGGTTACACCACTTCAAGACACTTGCGCCGTTTCCTGTTGAGGCGCACGCTGCCAAGACATTGCACCAGCACGAGAGGTTGACGATGAGCAGCAACGCAAGGCGAAAGGCCATCACCGGCCTGCTGGCCCTGGCTCTGGCAGGCGGCTGCGGGCTCCCGCTATGGGGGCAATCGACGTTCGGGACCATCCTCGGCAGCGTCCTGGACGCCAAGGGCGGGGCCGTCCCCGGCGTCGAGATTACCTTGACGGACGAGGGAACCAACGTGGTCCGGATCAGGAAAACCAACGAAGCCGGGATATTCGAGTTCGTGAACCTGGTGGCCGGCTTCTACCGGCTCGAGGTCCGCCAGGAAGGCTTCAAGACCTTTGTGCAGGAGGGCATCGAACTCAGCTCCCGGCAGATCATTCGGATCGATCCGGTGATGGACCTGGGTGCGGTGGTCGAGACCGTGACGGTACGCCCCGTCCCCGGCCTGATCGAGACCGAGACCGGTGCCATCAGCGCCACCGTGCAGGGTGGCTTGCCGTTCTTCCTCAGCCCCAGCACCATCTCCCAGCGGCCCTGGGACCAGATGCGCCTGGACCCGCTGGTGCAGAACACCAGCAGCTCCACCCGCTTCACCATGGCCGGCTTGTACCACAGCCAGTCGGAATTCCAGGTGGACGGAATCATTGTGCCCCTGGGGGCGGGCGGGTGGGCCGGTTCCATGACCATGTCCAGCGAGGCCATTGCCGAGATGAGGGTCCTGGCGGTAAACAACAGCGCCGAATATGCCTCGCCTGCCGTGACCCTGCAAATCTCCAAGTATGGAATCAATCGCTACCGCGGCGACGTGTTCTACAACTTCGACTCCTCGGTCCTCAATGCTCGCCGGGCCGCTCAATTCACCAAACCGGCCAACCACAACAATCGCTTTGGAGGGAACGTCGGCGGACCCATCCGGGTGCCGAAGCTGTACAACGGCCGGAACAAGACGTTCTTCAGCTTGAGCTGGCAATCGCTGCGCGCGGCCGGCGGCATCGCGTATTCCGCCGCCGTTCCTACCACGAACATGCGCGCCGGGATTTTCACCAGTACCATTCGGGATCCTCTCACCGGGCAGCAGTTTCCGAACAGAACGATTCCGGACCTGCGCATCAACGAGGTCTCCCTGCGCATCCAGAACCTCTACTATCCCCTCCCGAAAATCCCGGAACGGACCACCAACAATTACCAGGTAGACGGCCCCAACGGGACGACGCGGGAAGAAGTGCTGGACTTGCGGATCGACCAACACATCAACAGGCGGCACTGGATGTTCGCGCGGGTAGGCGGCACGCATTTCAACCTACAGGGCTATGACACCGGCCTCGACACCCTGGGAAACCGGGCCAATACCCGAAAGCTCTACACCGGGACCTTCTCCTACACCTGGACGGCGCGGTCCACCCTGTTGAATGAGCTGCGGCTAGGATTTGTGCGGGACAACAGCCCGAGCGGGGGTTCCAACAACGGTCTGACTGTGCTGAAGACGCTGGGGATCGAATTCCCGGCCGACATGCCGCCGCCCGACGCCCGCGGCTTTCCGGTGATCACCATCACCGGCATACAGACGCTGTTCCAGCAGACCACCGCCAAGAACATCCCCGCCACCTACCAGTTGACCGACACGGTGTCGTGGATGAAGGGGCGCCACACCTTCAGGGCCGGAATCAACATTTTCGCCGAGCAGCCCAACATCCGGCGGATTCCGTCCGGCGCCCACGGCAGCTTCCAGTTCCCGGGAACTTACACCACGCAAGCGTACGCCGATTTCCTGCTGGGTATCCCCGATCAGACCAGGGTGACGGGCATCAACCCCCCCATGTACATGAGGAGCACGAACTACGGCCTGTTCTTCCAGGATGACTTCAAGGCGCCGGGCAACCTGACTCTGAATTTAGGCCTGCGCTGGGACTACCAGGGCCCCATCTACAACAAGAACGACGCCCTCTATAATTTCGATCTGGCCAGCGGGAGCCTGATCAAGGCTACGCCCAACACTCCGGTCAACGCCGCCTTCCGTGCCCGCTACCCGCGGGTGCCGATCGTGGAAGCTTCGGCGGCATGGCTGCCGGAGGGGAACCTTCATTTCGCCGACTTGAACGACTTCGCGCCGCGCATCGGATTTGCCTGGCGGCCCCGCCGGGCCACCAACTTCGTGATTCGCGGCGGCTGGGGAAAATTCACCGACCTGATCGGGCAGGGCGTGTTCCAACTGTTTGCCGGGGGCGGCAACGGCGCGTTCTTGACCTATGGTGAGAACGTCTATGTGAACGACAGGCTGGACAGGAATTTGATGCTTCCCGCCACTGCCTGGTCCTTCCCCTTCCCATTTCCGTCGGCGCACGTTCGCGAGACGGCGCCGGGCCTGACTGCCAGCGGCTTCAACCCGCGCCTGGCCAACCCTTACGTGCAGCAATGGAACCTGACCATCGAGCGGGTGTTGGCCGGTGCTGGTCTGCGGGCCTCGTATGTGGCAACCAAGAGCACGAACCTGATCTACCGGCGCGACGTCAACCAACGGGTCATAGCCGGGAACGATGCTTCGCGTCCCTATTACGGCCTGGGCTTCGGCGCCTCCATCGACTACATGGACAACGGCGGCAGCCAGATCTACCACGCCCTGCAACTCGTGGGCAATCGGCGGCTGCCGCACGGTCCCATGATCCAGGCCGGGTACGTGTGGGGAAACAACATCTCCGACGTGATCGACGGACTGGATCAGGACTATTTCGGAATCGGCAGCGACGCGCGGAGCCGCCGAAACGATCGTGGCCGGGTGGGATACAGCCGGCAGCATAACTTCCCGGCATCAGTGATGTGGGACCTGCCATTGGGCCGCAACCGGCGCTTCCTGAACCAACCGGGCTGGCTGCGCCGGGTGGCCGGCGGCTGGCAGTTGTTTCCGCAGCTCTTCGCGTCCAGTGGGGCATGGTTTTCGCCGCGGCGGCAGGGCGCCAATCCCTTCACCGGGATCGCCGATGAAACGGCCCGCGCCGACCGCATGGGTGACGGCAACGACGGCCCGCGCCAGACCGGAAACCCCGGAAAGAAGTGGATCAACGTGAACGCCTTCGCGCAACCGGCCAGTAACGTTCTGGGCAGCGCGGGGCGCAACATCCTGGAAGGGCCGGGCTTCTGGTACGTGCACCTGAGCCTCACCAGGAGAGTGCGCCTCAAGGAGAGAAAAGAGCTTTTTCTGACCATTTCCGGTCAGAACATCCTGAACCACACCAACTGGATGGCTCCCAGCGGGACGGCAGAGCTGACGGTGGGTCAGGCGGCCTTCGGCAGCATCTCCACGTCCGGCGCCGCTCGCACCATCGTGCTCCGGTCGCGCATCATGTTCTGAGCGGCGGCATGCTACAGCGCCAGCCGGGGAGCGCGGCCGTCTCGGCCCCGGCCTTGCCGGGGGCGGGAGGCCCGTGCTCCCAGGAGCCGCGGGGGCCGGCCTGCCAATTTTGCCCGCCGATAACGGTTAACCCCACCGTTACAGGTGGCCGTTTACTTGTGCCGGAGAGGCGGAAGGTGTAGTGTCTCCGAGGAACGCAGGCCCCCAGCATACACCTCCGGCCTCATTCGCGATCGGTGGGTCGGACGCCAACAATCGAAAGGAAGGTTCGTGATGAAAGCCGTAACACGCGCATGGCCCCTGGCTTGCGTGCTGGTTCTGGTCCTGGCAGGCGCCTTTTGCCCCACTGTGCAGGGGCAATCAACGTTCGGGAAGATTCTCGGGAATGTTTTCGACGCCAACGGCGCGGTGATCCCCGGCGCGGAGGTCACCTTGATCGATCAGGCGACGAACATAGTGCGGGCCACGAAAACGAACGAGGCCGGCATTTATGAGTTTGTCGATCTGGTGCCCGGCCGGTATCAGCTCGAGGTTCGGCGCGAGGGTTTTAAGACCTTCGTGCAAAAGGACATCGATCTGAGTTCCCGGCAGACCATCCGCATCGACCCGGGGATGCAATTGGGCACCGTAACCGAGACGGTGACGGTGTCAGCCGCGGCCGGCCTGATCGAGACGGAGACGGCCAGCGTGGCCGGCACGGTGCGCGGCGGTGAACCGTTCTTCCTGAGCCCCAATACCACCAGCCAACGGCCCTGGGACATGATGCGCCTGGATCCGCTGGTGCAGAACAGCAACAGCTCGACGCGCTTCACCATGGCCGGCGCCTACTTCAACCAGGCGGAGTACCACATCGACGGCATCAGCGTGCCACTGGGCACCGGTTCGCTGGCCGGCTCCATGGTCATGTCCAGTGAGGCGCTGGCCGAAGTCAAGATCCTGGCGGTGAATAACAACGCCGAATATGCCTCGCCGGGCGTTTACGAACAGATCTCGAAGGGCGGAACCAACACCTTCCACGGCGACCTCTTCTATCATTTCGCCTCCTCGGCATTGAACGCCCGCCGGGCCGACCAGACCGCCAAGGCCGCCAACCACGATCATCGGTTTGGGGGGAACGTCGGCGGACCCATCCGCATCCCCAAGCTGTACAACGGCCGTGACAGGACCTTCTTCAGCGCCAGCTACCAGACCGACCGCGCTCCGGGCTCGACCACCTATGTGGCCACCGTGCCGACGACGAACATGCGCGACGGCATTTTCGCCGGGACGGTCCGAGATCCTCTCACCGGACAGCCGTTCCCCAATGCGACGATTCCGTCGGATCGGGTCAATGACGTTTCCCGGAAGATTCAGAACATCTACTACCCGCTGCCCACTATCGACAGCCCCACCCTGGTGACCAACAACTCCCAGGTGGTGGGCCCCAACGGCACCACCCGGGAAGACGTGGCGGATTTCCGCGTCGACCAGCACATCAGCGACCGGCATTGGATGTACGGCAGGATTGGCGGCACTCAGTTCAACAACCGGGCTTACGACGCCGGCCTGCCCACCATGGGCTTCCGGGCCAGCACCCGAAAGCTGTATACCTCGGTCCTCTCTTATACCTGGACGCTGCGGCCCTCCCTGCTGAACGAGGCGCGGGTTGGATATGTCCGCGACAACAGCCCGGCGGGCGGCTCCAACAACGGACTGACCGTGCTGAAGACGCTGGGCATCAATTTCCCGGCCGACCTGCAGCCGCCGGACGCGCGCGGTTTCCCGGTGTTCAGCATTACCGGCCCGACGCCCCTTGCGCAGCAGAACACCGCCGCGAACGTCTCGCAGAGTTACCAGTTTACCGACACACTGTCGTGGATCAAGAAGCGCCACAGCTTCAAGGCCGGGATCAACATTTTCTGGGAGCAGCCCAACATCGTGCGTGTCCCTTCCGGCGTTCACGGGACCTTCACTTTCCTGGGCACCTACACCGGGCAGGCCTACGGGGATTTCCTGCTGGGCATTCCCGATTCCACGGCAGTGATCGGAGCCAACCCCCCGATTTACATGACTAGCACGAACTACGGCCTGTTTTTCCAGGACGACTACAAAGTGAATCCGCATCTGACTTTGAACCTGGGGCTGCGTTGGGACTACCAGGGCGCGATCTACAACGAGAACAACGCCTTCTACAATTTCGACCCCGCCACGGGGGGCTTGATCAAGGCGGCGGCGGACACGCCGGTCAACACCACGTTCCGGCCTAAGTACCCGCTGGTTCCGATCGAAGAAGCCGCGGCCGTGGGACTGCCGGAGCGGACCCTCCATTTCCCCGACAAGAACAACTTCGCCCCGCGAATCGGATTTGCCTGGCGGCCCGGCAGGCTCGCGAATTTCGTGATCCGCGGCGGCTGGGCCAAGTTCACCGACATAATCGGGCAGGGAGTGTTCCAACAGTTTGCGGGCGGCGGCAACGGCGCCTTCCTGACCTATGCCAGCAACAGTTACCCGAATGGCAGGCCGGTGAACAACATTATGCCGGCGACGGCGTTCCGCTTCCCCTACCCGTTCCCGGCGACGTTCGGCGTGGCGGCGTCGCCCAGCCTGGCCGCCAGCGGCTTCAACCCGCATCTGGCGAACCCATACGTGCAGCAGTGGAACCTTACCCTGGAACAAGCCGTGTTCGGCACTGCGCTGCGCGTTTCGTATGTGGGAACCAAGAGCACCAACCTGGTCTACCGGCGCGACATCAACCAGCGAATCACGGCCGGGAACAACGCATCGCGCCCCTATGCCGCGTTCGGCTTCGGCAGCAACATCGATTACATGGACAACGGCGGCAGCCAGATGTACCACGGCCTGCAACTGAAGGCCGAGAAGAGACTTCAAAAGGGCCTGATGTTCCAAGGCGGGTATGTCTGGGGGAACAATATCTCCGACGTGATCGACGGGGGTGATACGGATTACACCGGCATCTGCACCGACGCGCGCAACCGCGCCATCGATCGCGGCCGGATCGGTTACAGCCGCCAGCACAATCTGACCGGCACGGCGATCTGGGAGTTGCCGCTTGGCCGCGGCCATCGCGTGTTGCGCCAGGCGCCGGGCTGGCTCCACCAAGTGGTCAGCGGCTGGCAGCTTTACCCGCAGTTCTTCTCGGCCAGCGGCCAGTGGTTCACAGCGCGGCGGCAGGGGGCCAATCCCTTCACCAATCTCACCGACGACACAGCCCGCGCCGACCGCGTCGGCAGTGGAAACGACGGCCCGAAACAGGCCGGCACCTCCGTCGCGAAATGGATCAACACCGCGGCCTTTGCGCAGCCGGCCGCCACCGCCCTGGGCAACGCCGGCCGCAACATCCTCGAAGGACCGGGCTTTTGGAGCCTGCACCTGGGCTTGACCAAGAAGATTCGCTTCCGGGAAGGCAAGGAGCTGTGGCTGAGTCTCACTTCCCAGAACGTTCTGAACCATCCCAACTGGGCAACACCTAGTGCCAGCGGGGAAGTGACGGTGGGCCAGGCGGCCTTCGGAAGCACTTCCACGCTGCTCGGCCAGGATCGCGGCGCCTACGCCACCGCCCGCTGGGTATTGCTTCGCGCCCGCATCGTGTTCTGATCTCGCCGCACACCGGCGCCGGCCCGGAAGGTTCGCGCCCCGTACACGGGGCGCACCCTTCTGGGCCGGTCCCCACTGAATAACGGTTAACCCCACGGTTACAGGCCCACAGGACACTTGTGCGGCCACTGCCGGCGGGTGCAAGCTGTCCCTAACGCCGCTGGAAAGCGGCGCTGTAAAGGGGGGGCCGGCGATGAAAACAAGCGCACGCCGATGGATGACAGTTGCGGTCCTGACATTGGCCCTGGCCGGTGTGGTGGGATCGTCGTATGGACAGTCCACGTCAGGCACGATTCTGGGCACCGTGGCGGACTCGCAGGGGGCCGCCATGCCTGGCGTCAAGGTTATCCTGACCCATCAGGAGACCAATATCAGCCGGGTCTTGATCGCCGACGAGAGGGGCGGGCACGAGTTCCTGAATCTGGTGCCCGGCACCTACCGCGTGGAAGCCAGTCAGCAAGGCTTCAAGACCTTCGTGAAAGACGGTATTGAACTGGGCGCGCGCCAGGCGGTGCGCGTGGATGTGCCCATGGAGGTGGGGGCGCTGACCGAGCGGGTGACAGTGCGGGCCACGCCCGGGCTGATCGACACCGACAAATCGAGCATCGCCGCGATGGTCCCAGCCGGCGGCGCTCAGTTTCTCAGTCCTACCACCGATTCGCAGCGGCCCTGGACGCAGATGCGGCTGAGCCCCCTGGTCCAGAATACCAACAGCGGCACCCGCTTCTCCATCGGGGGCGCCTACTTCAACCAAGCGGACTTCCAGATAGACGGCATTTCAGCGCCGCTGGGCGGCGGCAGCATCGCCGGTTCGGTGCTGATGAGCAGCGAGGCCTTGCAGGAAGTGACCATCCTGGCGGCCAACAATCCCGCCGAGTATGCGTCGCCCGGCGTCTATCAGCAGATCTCCAAGGGCGGCGGGAACGCCTTCCACGGCGACGGGTATTACACTTACAACACGCCGGCCTTGAACGCGCGCAGCGCCACGGCGCTGGAACGGCAATCGGCGGTGATTCACTACTTCGGCGGCAATATCGGCGGGCCGTTCATCATCCCCAAGCTGTACGACGGCCACAACCGCACGTTTTTCAGCGGCAGTTGGCAATCGAAGCGGGAACGCGGGAACCAATTCTATGGTGGGGACGTTCCGACCGACGCCATGCGCAACGGCGTGTTTACCCAGACCATCAACAACCCCTATGAGGGAAGGCCCTTCGTAATCAACACGATACCGGCGAATATGTTCGATCCGGTGGCGAAAAAAATCCAGGACAGGTATTACCCGCCCACAACTGTCCCCGGTACAGCGGCCACCAGCGGCAACTACATAGTTGCCGGCGGGCGAGCGACGACGCAGGACGACGCCTTGGATCTCCGAATCGACCATCGGTTCAGTGACAAGCACTGGTTTTACGCGCGGGTGGGGGGCGGCCAGTTCAACAACCGAGGCCTGGACAGCGGCCTGGAAACCATGGGCTTTCGGAATAACACCAGAAGGATGTACAACAGCGCGGTTTCCTACAACTACACGGCGCGTCCCAATCTGCTCAATGAACTGCGGGCCGGGTTCATTCGCGACAACAGTCCCGGCGGCGGGAACAACAATGGGTTGGCCGTGCTGCGCGAGGTCGGAATCCAATTCCCATCCACACTGCCGGACGCCCGTGGTTTCCCGGCGATCACCATCCAGGGGGTAGCGGGCCTGTCTCAGCAGGCGACCGGCTTCGGCATCTCGCCCAGCTACCAGTTGACCGACACCCTCTCCTGGATTAAGCATCGCCACACGTTCAAGGGCGGCGTCAACATTTTCTGGGAGCAACCGAACAGCGGCAGCATTCCTTCGGGCGCGTACGGCAGTTTTGCTTTCCAGAGGACGTACGTCGGCTCGGCGGGCAATGCCTATGCCGATTTCCTGCTGGGCTTTCCAACGACCACCTCGGTGACCGGCATCAACCCCAACACTTACATGAGGAGCACCAACTACGGCCTTTTCTTCCAAGACGACTTCAAGGTCCGGCCGAACTTGACGCTCAACCTGGGTATTCGCTGGGATTACCAGGGGGCGATCTACAACAAGAACGATGCGTTGTTTAACTTCGACCGGGCCAAGGGAGGCCTGATCAAGGCCGCGCCGGACACGCCGGTGAACCCCACGTTCAAAACGAGTTGGGGCCAGATCCCGATCCTGGAAGCGGCTACCCTGGGCCTGCCGGAGCGTACGCTGCACTTCGCCGATAAGAACAACCTTGCGCCCCGCATCGGCTTTGCCTGGCGTCCCCGGAACTCGTCGTCGTTCGTTGTTCGCGGAGCCTGGGGCAAATTCACGGACATCCTCGGTCAAGGGCTGTACTCGAGCATGGCCACCGGCGGCTTTCTGGATGCGGGAAGCGCAAGCTTCGTCAATCCAAAGCCGGTGAATAACATCGCGCCTGCCACCGCCCTGCGCTTCGCCAATTCCTTCCCCACGGTCAACCTCGGTGGAGCGGGTCTGCCCGGAAAAGGGTTCGATCCCCACCTGATCAACCCCTACGTGCAGCAGTGGAACCTGACGATCGAGAAACAGTTGTGGGACAACGCGATTCGCGTCTCGTACCTGGGCACCAAGAGCACCAACCTGGTCTATACCCGCGACATCAACCAGCGGGTCACCCCGGGGCTCGATAGTTCCCGGCCTTACTCCGCCTTGAGATACACGAGTTCCATCTCCTACCGGGAGAACGGCGGCAACCAGATCTACCACGGCCTGCAAATGGAATCGCATCGGAGGTTCAAGAACGGGTTTTCGTACCAGGTCGGCTACGTCTGGAGCAAGAACCTCTCCGATGTAATGGATCAGAACGATAACGACGCGAAAGACATGAGCACCGACGCCAACAACCGGGCCTTGGACCGCGGGCGGGTGCAGTACAACCGGGCACACAATTTCAGCGCCACCGGGATGTGGGAGCTGCCGGTGGGGCGCGGGCACCGCTTGCTGAACAACGCTCCGGCCTGGGTGGATCGGGTGTTGAACGGGTGGCAGTTGGTTCCGGAATTATTCGCCGGCAGCGGCACCTGGATCACGCCCTGCCGCAGCGCGAACAATCCGTTGACGAATGTGGCCTGCAGCACCGTGACCGCGCGGCCCGACCGCATAGGCGACGGCAATGACGGCCCGCGTCTCACCGGCGTGGACACGCGCAAGTGGTTCAACATCGCCGCCTTCGTCGATCCGCCCGCCAACCGGCTGGGCAATGCCGGCCGCAACATCTTGGAAGGCCCCGGCTTCTGGCACTTCAGCGCCAGCCTCACCAAGAGGATCCGCTTCAGCGAAGGCCGGGAGCTGTGGCTGACGGCGGCAGCCATGAACCTGTTCAACCATCCGAATTGGGCCGGCCCCAGCAGCACCAACGAGCTGATGGTGGGCCAGACGGCCTTCGGGAGCACGGTGTCGTTGATGGGAATCGATCGTGCCGTTTCGCGTGCTCCGGCCAGGGCCGTCTGGCTGCGGGCGCGCATCATGTTCTGAATTCCCCGCGCAGGGGCGACCGCTGGGTAGGCCGCCCCGTCCGCGCCTGAAAAGCGAGGTGGCCATGGAACCTTTGACGCGACGCCAGTTTCTTCAATCTGCCGCCGCCGCGGGAGCGGCCGGGGCTCCGGCGATTGCCCGCTCCCCGCTCAGTCCCAACGACCGCATCCGCGTGGCCGTGGTGGGATTCAAGCGGCGCGGCATGCACCATATCGAGTGCTTCCACCAACTGGCCAATCAGAACGTCGAGGTGGCCGCCCTGTGCGATGTCGACGAGTCGGTTCTGGACCAGGGGCAGGCGCTGTGCGACAAGCTGTTGGGACGGAAGGTCCCGACGTACGTTGACGTTCGGAAGCTTCTGGAAGATCGCTCCATCGATGTCATCTCCTACTCCACGCCGAATCATTGGCACGCGCTGGGAACCATCTGGGCGTGCCAGGCCGGCAAGGACGTTTTCCTGGAAAAACCGGCCTCGCACAACATCTGGGAAGGCCGTAAGATGGTCGAGGCGGCGCGGAAATACAACCGCCTCGTGCAGCACGGCACCCAGTCGCGCAGCAATGGCGTGATGCAGGAGGGCATGCAGAAGCTGCGGGAGGGCATCATCGGGGAGCTGTACATGGCTCGCGGCATGGCCTACAAGTGGCGGAGCAGCATCGGGCGGATCAAGGAGGAGCCGGTGCCGCCGGGCGTCCACTACGACCTGTGGGTGGGGCCGGCGGCGATGAAGCCCTTTGCCCGCCAGCGCTTCCACTACAACTGGCACTTCCTGTGGGATTTCGGCTGCGGCGAAATCGGCAACCAGGGCGTCCACCAGCTCGACATCATGCGCTGGGGCCTGGGCCTGAACACGCATCCCTCCCGCATCCAGTCCATGGGCGGCGTCTATGTCCACAAGGACGACCAGCAGACCCCCAACACCCAGGTGGCTTACTACGAATACGCGGGGCGAAACTTGCTGCTGCAGTTCGATGTGCGCCACTGGATGACCAACCACGAAGCGGGCATCGGCGACCTCTACCCGACTAGAGGCGCCGACAATACCGTGGGCGTGATTTTCTACGGTTCGGACGGCTACATGGTGATGCCGGGCTACACCAGTTACTACACCTTCCTGGGACAGAAAGGGACGCCGGGACCGAAGAAGGAGGACACCGGGGATCCCGGCGCCAACCTCGACCACTTCGCTAATTTCATCCGCGCCGTGCGCAGCCGCAAGGTGAGCGACCTGTCGGCGGACATAGGCGAAGGGCACCTGTCGGCCGCGCTCGCACACCTGGCGAACATCGCCTATCGCACCCGGCGCACGGTCAACTTCGACCCGGCCACCGAAACGTTTCCGGGGGACGAGGAGGCCGGCCGACTGTTGACCCGCTCTTACCGTGCGCCCTACGTTGTGCCGGAGAGGGTCTGAAGACTGATGTCTGGCCGCAAACTTTTCGTCCTCGCGATTCTGTTGCTCTGTTGTACCGCCGGCATGCCCGCTGCTGCGACGAGCGAAACGGCGTCTTTGCAGGGCCGAATCACCGTCCGGCCCAACACCCGCCTGGGAAAAATCGATCCCAACATTTACGGGCACTTCGCCGAACTGGTGTTCCGCGTGTTTTATGGGGGCCTGTGGGCCGAGATGCTGGAGGCGCGCAAGTTCGAGGGGCGAGACGGCGAGTACGGCGTCATCCGCCCCTGGTACTCGATCGGGCGAACTCCCCGGACCCACTTCATGCACGACAACACCACCTTCTATTCCGGCGACCAGGCCCAGAAGATCGTGAGCCGCGAAGCGCCGGGCCATGAAGCCGGGGTGGGCCAGAAGGGGCTGTACCTGGAAAAAGGAAAGAGCTACGAGGCCCGCATTAATGTCAGGCAGGAGGGAATCGCCGCCCCGCTGGTCGTGGCCCTGGAAGGGGAAAAGGGCGGCTACGCCAACCGCCGGCTTACGCTGTCCGGCAACGGGTGGCAGCGATTCTCCTTCAAGCTCACCTCTTCGGAAACAGACCGCGACGGCAGCTTCACGCTGAAATTCTCTGGTCCAGGAACGCTGTGGATCGGGACTGTTTCGCTGATGCCGGAAGGCCACCTGTCGGGATACCGGCCGGATGTGATCCAGGCCCTGCGCGAGATTCACGTGCCGAACCTGCGCTGGCCGGGCGGCAACTTTGTCTCCTACTACCGTTGGGAAGACGGCATCGGCGACCGCGACCGGCGCCCCTCGCGGCTGAACCTGTCGCGGGTGATCGAGGGGGAGGGCCGCTATTGGGAGCCCAATGACGTCGGCACCGACGAGTTCCTTGAGTTGTGCCGCCTGATTGGCGCCGAGCCTTACATGGCGGTGAACGCCGGCGATGGAACGCCGGAAGAAGCGGCCCGCTGGCTGGAGTACTGCAACGGCCCTGCCGGCAGTCCCTATGGCGCGAAACGGGCTGCCAACGGCCATCCGCAACCCTACCGGATCAAGCTGTGGGGCATCGGCAACGAGGTGTTCGGCGACTGGCAGGGCGGCCACGTCGATGAAGAGACGCACGCCCGGCGGGTGGTGGCGTTTGCGCGGGCCATGCGCGCCGTCGATCCGCAAGTCAAGCTGGTGGCGGTCGGCGCTCGATCCTGGTTCTATCCCCGCTGGAACCAGGCCCTGTTCGAAATCGCCAAGGGCAGTTTCGACTACCTTTCGCTGCATTCCTATGCCAAGAAATACCGCAGCCGGATGAAGAAAGAAGACCTGAACGACCCGGCCTTTGCCCGCGAGTTTTACTACTACATCGTTTCCTCGCCGTACGGCGTCGAGGAGCAGGTCCGGCTGACAGCCCAGGAGATTCGGGAGGCTTTTCCGAACGGCCCGCGGATTCCGATCGCCTTCGACGAGTGGAACTGCTGGGCCTATCGCGCGCCCAACCGCGGCTACGGCGACCATGAAGTGGAGTTCGCGGAGCGCGACGGGCTGTACACGGCCGGCGTGTTCCACGCCTTCCGCCGCCGGCACCAGGCCGTCACGCTGGCCAACTTCTCGATGACCGTGAACGCGCTGGGGCTCATCCGGGTGAATCGCGAGGGCCTTTTTTTCAACCCGCAATACCTGGCGTTCAAGATGTATATGAACCACCAGGGGCCGTTTTTGGTGGAAAGCCGGGTGGAGGCGCCGTCGTTTCCCGCGCCGGAATACGAGGAGGGCCGGCCGCAAGCCGTAGGCAGGATTCCCTACCTGGACGCCTCGGCCACCGTCAGCGAAGACGGCCGGACGCTGTACCTGGCGGTGATCAACCTGCACGATGCGGAATCCATCGCCGCCGGCATTCAGATCGAGGGATGGGAACCGGGAGCGGCGGGGAAAGTCATCCGGCTCGATGCGGACCACTACATGACCGAGAATAGCTTTGAGCACCCGGAGCGGGTCCAAATCAAGGAAGAGGCGTTGTCCGGGGTGAGCCGAACGATGGGCCGTGTCTTTCCGCCGCACTCGGTTACAATCCTGGAGTTCACAAGGCAGAGATGATGAGATTTGTGGCTGTTTGCATCCTGATCGCGTTGTTAAGTCCCCTGTCTGGCCGGGCGCAGACCGCGCAGAAATACGTCTGCGTAGACACGCGCGAATTTCCGGGCGGCCACAAAGCGGCCCAGATGTTCAGCGCGCTCTACGCGGCCGCCGACGGCAGGGTCTACGCCGGCCTGTGTACGCACGCCGGCTCCAGCCACTTTTACCAGTACGACCCCCGCACCGGCCGGATGCGCCATATCGCCGATGTGGCCGAGTTCCTGGGCCAGACAGGAAAGGGGATTCGCACCGCCGGCAAAATCCACACGCGCTTCGTGGAGGACAGCGAAGGCCGCATCTACTTCGGCACCATGTGCGAGGACTCGGGCCCCACCAACATCGACCCCTATAGTTGGGAAGGGCCGCACTGGATCCGCTATGACCCGAGAGCCGACAAGCTGGAGAACCTGGGGCTGATTAACCGGCTCTGGGGAATCTACGGCCTGGCCATCGATAAGAAGCGGAATCACCTGTTCGGCACCGCCTGGGATGGCCATCTCTACCGCCTGGACATCGCGAGCGGGGTCACGCGGGATCTCGGGCGCATCGACAACTGGGACGACCTGCGGCACATCGCCATCGACGATGACGGCAACGTCTACGGCGCCTATCCCAAGGCGCGCGTGTGGAAGTACGATCCCCGAACCGAACTCGTCTACGACCTCGGCGCGCAGCTCCCGTACGATCCGCGGGTCTTTCCGCGCCGGCTATCCAATCCCATGCTGGACCGCAAGGCGATCTGGCGGGTGGTGGAGTGGGATCGGGCGGATCGCGTCATTTACGGCGTCGATGGCGGCAGCTCCATCCTGTTCCGGTACGATCCCAAGGACGGCCCGGAAGGTAAAGTGACCGAGCTGGGCCGGCTGTGCGCCGAGCGCTTCTACAACTCGGACCGCAAGGATATTCCTTATTCCACGCTGGCCTTCACCATCGGCAAGGACCGCAAGGTCTACTACGCGCCGGCCGGCCTGGATTTCGACTATGAGGCGCGGCTGGAAGCCGCCCGGCTGGCGCTGGAACGCGCCGGTCAGAAAACATCCCCATACTCCGAGCTGATCACCTACGACCTCAAGGCCGGCAGGCGGGAGAACCTGGGCATGCTGCGGACCGCGGACGGCCGTCATGTGTACGGCTGCGGGGGTGCGGCGGTTGGGCAGGATGGAACGATCTATTTGGGCGCGGCCGTGGAGGTGAAAGACCCCCGGAGAGAAGCCGGGAAAGTGGCCGGCGTCTACCCCTTCGCCATGGAGCTCCTGCTTTACCGGCCGGGAGCGGCCTGTCCGCCGGGCGGGCGCGACTCACGACGCGAGAGATCGGGAAAGTGAAGATGCACATGAACAGAGCACGCGTCAGGGCAATCGCTGTTTGTGCGGCCGTGCTGACGGTCGCCTGGTTGGCCTGGTCCCAGCACTGGGTGAATCCCAACTTCGAGAACCACCGCCTGGACCTGCGCGATTTGGGCTATCCGGAGGTGAACCAGATCCCGGCGAATTCCAGTGCCATCACCGCGCTGCTGGCTACAGCCGGCGGGAAGATCTACGGCGGCACCAGCGGTGAAGAAGCCTACCTGTTTCTCTACGACCCGGCCATCAACAAGGTGCGGCACCTGGGCAGGATCAAGGGGCAGCAGGGCATCCACCATGCGCTGGCGCAGGATTCCGACGGGTTCCTTTACATCGGCACCGGGCTCAACGTGCTGCGCGCCGTGGAATTGACCCGAAAGCTCCCCGGCGGCCATGACAGCGTCAGCGATGCGCTGTGGGAAGACGTCAAGAAACCGTATGGCAGTTATGCGGGCGGACACTTGTACCGCTACGAGCCCGGCGCCGCCGACAAGCAGGTTCTGATGCCGGGTGATTCCAGCCCGGTCGAAGACCTGGGCGTCGCCGTGCCCAACAACGGCATTTACGCCCTTTGCGGCAACCTCGGCGCGCGCCTGATCTACGGCGTCTCTTACCCGGACGGCCGCCTGTTCCAGTACGACATCCGCCAGAAGAGATTCCGCGACCTCGGCGAGCTGGACCGCAGGGTGGTCTTTCATGGCCCCGAGCGTGATTGGCGCAGCCTTCCTCGCGCGCTGGCGGTCGATAATTCCGGGAAGGTGTACACCTCGGGGGAGGATGGATTCCTTGTTTATTACGACCCGGTGCTGGACAGCATCCGCTCCACCGGGCAGCGCATCCCGGGTGAATATTACCCGGTGCAGGCCTACACAGGCCACCCCGTCGTAGAGTGTTTCACGAGGGATGCCAAAGGGCTGATTTACGGCGGCTCCTCCGATGGTTTCCTGTTCTCATTTGATCCTGCCGGCGGAAAACTCGTGAATCTGGGCAAGCCCCGCGTGTCGCGGCGGCTGCGCGCCCTGGCCGCGGGGAAAGACGGCCGGCTGTACATGGTGGCCGGCGAGCGCATCGAGCCCTGCCGCTTGTTCTCCTACGAC